>NZ_JBHVHF010000020.1:0-54633 GCF_042800315.1 Streptomyces sp. NPDC057638 | reverse complement strand
GCCGCCCCCCCCCACAGGCATGTGAACTGATTCCCCGTGTGTCATGCGCGGGGCCAGTAGTAGGCGCTGAGCGTGTCCCGGTAGCCGGTGTCGGTGAGGTGGTTCTGGCGGTGGAATGCGGGTGCGCCCTTGATCTGGTCCTTCGTCAGGGCGATGTGGACCTTCTCCTCGGTGGTGTCCACGCGGGTGACGGCGCCGGCGGGGATGAGGACCTCCTTGCCGAAGATCCACGGGCCGGTGTCCACGACCAGGCAGGCCGCGTCCACGTCCTCGGTGTGCTGGTCCACCTTGCCGATGCCGCCGTCGAGGGCTTCGACCTTGAATCCGGCGAGTGCCGTGCCGGTGGTGTGGCCGACGGCGGAGGGGTAGTTCCAGGCGTCCTGGGTCATGAGACGTTTCCTCTCTTCCGGTGTACGGGAACCGTTCTTCCGGTGTACGGAAGCCGTTGACGTTCTCGGGGGAGCGCCTGCCCCACCCTCGAACGGTTAGTCGTGTCCGAACGGACCCGTGCCGTCCACCGGGCTCGTGACTGTCCGCGTGCGGTGGACGCCTGTTCTGGCTCTTCCGGTGCCGAGCGCACGGTTCCCGGCGCCGGAAGCCCGGGTTCGGCCGGGGCCGCTGTCACGCCACGCGGGGCGCGCTGGGGTGGGGTGTGGTCAGGTGCGGGCCGTGCCCGGTTCCGTGCCCGCCCGGTGACGCCCCTCGCCCCCGCGGCCCCTGGCCGGGGACGGAGCGGACGCGGAGTGCGCCGGGCCGTTCCGTGGCGGGTGCGCCGGGCCGCCCGTCACGAGCCGTCATCCGGCCGGGCGGGACCCGGGAGTCCTCCGTCCGGGTGGCGGGGCTGTTCGGAGGGGCGGGGGCGGCTGGCGGCGGCGCTTGCGGATGCCCCACTGGACCATGAGGACCAGCAGGGCCGCGACGGCCACCCCGGCCAGCAGCAGGGCCCCGACGGCGAGCGCGCCGCCGTCGGCCAGAACACGTCCATGCGATGTGGTCATGCGTCACGGGTACCCGGGGACCCGGCGTGCAGACCGGTGCCGTCCGTCCGAACCGCCCAAAGACCGGCCGGGTCCACCCGTACCGGTCCGGCATCCGGAAGAAGGAGCACCTGATGAGGGACGACGGCGGATGAACGACGCCGCCGCCGCGGGCAAGCGGGTCATGGTGACCGGCGCCACCGGCGATGTGGCCAAGGTACGACGGCTGGGCGACGACCCGAGGGCCGGGCCCGTCGAGGGATGACCAGGCCGGGCCCCGGCCTGGTCAACGGCCCGTAAGACGAGGGGAACGCCCCCGGGGCGGTGGGGAGTGGATCAGTCGGCGCGGCCCTGCTCCGGCTTTCGGATGTCAGGCCCTCGCTTCCGGCCGTCATTCCCCGCTGCTGTGGCCTGCTCGGCCTGCCGGACTGCCGTTCACCGGGCTGCGGGGGTCTCCGGTGACGCGGTGTCCAGGGGCACCGCACCGGAGCGGACCATGCCCAGCTGGACGGTCTGCCGTGGGAGCAGGGCCTCCAGCAGCCAGTCGGCCGCGACCCTGATCCGGTTGCCCGGCATCGCGGCGAGGTGGTAGCCGCGGGTGACCGCTCCGGCGAGCGGCCCGCCGAGAGTCACTCCGAGCGGGTTGGCGGCGCCCCGGGCGTGCTCGGCGACGCCGAGCACCGGCAGCAGTTTGCTGACGCTGCCGACGGCGAGGACAAGGCGGTCGTAGCCCAGCGTCCCCGCACCGCCCTCCGGGTCCTCATAGCGGACGGTGCGTCCGGCCAGGTCGACGCCCTCGGCCTCGCCGAGGACGAGCCCCTTCACCCGGTCCGCCTGGCTGCGAGCGGATGATCGGGGGGCACGCTCCGCAGGGGCTCCGGCCGTCCCGGCACGTCCCCGCGTGCCGTTCACTCGCGCAGCCTCACCGCTCCGGTGCAGAGACAGGCGAGAACGATCGCGGCCAGCAGTGTCATCGTCCATGGGACGGTGGCGCCCACCCACCAGCGCAGCCCCGGCCTGCGGCTTCTCCCGGCAGGGGCAGGCGTGCCCGCTGGATGGAGCGGCCCGAGGGGGGTGGCGGTGAGGCTGAGGAAGCGCCGTACGAGTGGCGGGGGGTGACCGGCGAGGACGACGGGAACGCCCGCGGTACGGGCGTGCAGGGCCGCAGATGTCAGGGCGCCGAGACCGGCGCTGTCGATGAGGACGAGCCGGGTGAGGTCGACGAGGATCTTCTGCGGGCGGGCACAGAGGCAGAGGAGGAACAAGCCGTCGAGTTGACCGGTCGCACCCATATCGGCCTCACCCACCAGGTCCACGACCATGGTTCTGTCGCCGGTGGCGGGGTCGGTGACCAGGGCGGTGCTGTGCCACATCTGCGGCGGGACGGTCATCGCTCATCCCGGCCGTCGTCGAGGACGGTCCGGCGAATGCGGCGGCAGGTGTCGGCCAGCAGACGCGAGACGTGGAACTGGGAGACGCCGAGTTCCTCACCGATCCGGGACTGCGTCATGCCCCGGTAGAACCGCAGGTAGAGGAGTCGCTGCTCGCGGGCCGTGAGGTCGGCGATGACGGGCCGGGCGGCCTCACGGTCGAGGACCCGGTCGAGCGCGGGGTCGGTGTCCGGGGCCGCCACGAGATCGCCGAGCGTTCCCCCTGGGCCTTCGCCGCCGCCGGCGGCGGGCGCGTCCAGGGAGAGCGCGGTGTGGGCGTGCAGGGCCTCCATGCCGTCCGCGACCTCCGCCTCGGGCAAACGGGTGCGGGCCGCGACCGCGGCCACGGTCGGCGTACGTCCGGACGCGGCGAGTTCCTGGCACACGGGGCGTATCGCGTTGCGGGTCTCGCGCACCCGACGGGGCACGTGCACCGACCAGGAACAGTCACGGAAGTGGCGCCGGACCTCACCGGTGATGGTCGGGACCGCGTAGCTGGCGAACGCGTATCCGCGGTCCGGGTCGTAGCCGTCGACCGCCTTCACCAGCGCCAGGGCCGCGACCTGGCGCAGGTCCTCCAGCGCCTCGCCACGGTCGCGGTAGCGGCCCGCGATTCGGTGGGCCATGGGCAGCCACGCCACCACCACGCGCTCCCGCGCCCGCTCCCGCTGCGGACCGGGAGCGAGCCGGGCCATCTGGGCGAAGTCCCCGGCGCAGTCCGGAGCGTCATCGTGGGTATGCCGGTGTCGCGTCATGAATCCTCCCAAAAAGGCGGATCGCGGTCACCACATCACCAGGCCGCCGGGCGTGCCCTGGGCGTCCCGGGAGGTGCGCCTGGCACGGCACGGCCGTCGCACGCGGACCAGGAATGCCCCTGCTGCCCCCCGTCCAGCGTCCCAAACGCCTGCCTCGCGCGCATCACGCGGCGGACGCCCCGCGCGCCGGCCGTGGCACCGGGCAGCTGAGCGGGCCGCGGGGGCCGGTCAGCGCCTCCTCCGCCAGGCCGGGGCGGGAGCGCCCCGCGGCCCCAGACCCACGTCCACCCGGCCCGGCGGGCGGCGTGATGCCCACCGCCGGGCACGATGCGCTGCCCCGCCGACACGCACAGAAGGCAAAAGCTCCTGAGCCGTGTACGGCCACGCCTCACGGGAACCCGGCAGGCGTGGCGCCGGTTCGGTCGGCGCCACGGACACCGGAAGGACGGCGAGTGTGATGGCCAAGGACGAGAAGGCCCGGGCGAAGGCCCAGCAGGTGAAGGGAAAGCTCCAGAAGGAGACCGGCCGGGCCGTCGGCAGCGAACGCATGGCGGCGAAGGGGCGGGCCAAGCAGGCCGAGGGCGACGCCCGGCAGGCCAAGGAGAAGGCCAAGGACGTCTTCAAACACTGACCGGACCGCCATCCGACAGAGCCCTGGCGGAGCGACCCGGGCGCCCACCCGAGCCGCTCCGGCGGGCCCGTGATGAAAGGAGAGCGGCCCTGAGGGCCCTGACCTGGCAGGGCCAGCGCGACGTCCGCGTCGACACCGTCCCCGACCCGGGACCGGGTCCGCGACCTCACCGGCGGCCGGAACACAGACGCCGTCAAGGCCGCGGACACGAGCGAAGGGGGGCGACAACCCGGACGGAAAGCCTGCCTCCTCCCCCGAGAGAAGGCTGGACGGACTGACGAAGGCCGCGATTCACCATGTGTCGCCCGCGTACCACCGGGACCCATAGGCTCCGGGCACGGGCTGGCCAGCGCTCTCCGGTTGCGCCCCCGTCCCGGGGCTGGGTCGATGGACACCGACACCACCCCTACCGGCACCAGTGAGGAGAAGCGCCGTGCCCCGAGGCTCCAGCCCGAAACGAGAGCGCCAGTACGAGCACATCAAGGAGTCCGCCCAGAAGCGCGGCGAGTCCGCGAGCCGGGCCAAGGAGATCGCCGCCCGCACGGTCAACAAGGAACGCGCCCGCTCCGGCGAGTCCAGAACCAGTAGCAGGACCTCCACACAGGACCGCAAGTCCGCCCCCCAGCGCGGCGGGCAGCACTCGCACAGCGGCGCCCAGGGCCCGACCAAGGACCAGCTCTACGAAGAGGCGCGGAAGAAGAACGTCCACGGCCGCTCCACCATGGACAAGCAGCAGCTCAAGCGTGCCCTCGGCCGCTGACCCGAGGGCAGCGGACCTACCCGGCAACGGCTTCCTCGCCGCCATGCGGCAACGAGCGGATGAAGTACGCCGCGCGGCACCAGACATGGTGGAACGCCCGAGTCGTCGATCCGCATCGTCCCGTACGAGACGGTGAGCGCGATCCTGCCCGGCCTCCTCGCCCGCCGACTGACGTACATCGGCACCGCCGGGCCACCGCCCGGGCCCCAGCAGCCGAGCTGCGCGAACCCAAGCCGCACAGCCGGGCCGGGGCAGGGATGAGGGTCGGTCCCCGGCATGGATCAGTCAGGAGTGTTCGCCGGTCTGTTCCGTGATGGCGGCGCGTGTCTCGTCGGCTTGCTCCTGGATGTGGTCCTGGACGTGGGCGGGGACGCCCTGCTCACGGAAGTGGGTGGTGAGGTCGGTCAGGACGGTCTCGGCGCGTTCCGGATCGCCCGCTGCGGCGTGGACGGTCGCGAGGCGGCGCATGGCGGCGTTGAGGGTGAGGTTGTCCAGTCCGGTGTCCTGGTCGGTGAGGGAGGTTTCGATGGCGTGGGTGAGCTGAGCGACGGCGGTGGCGGTGTCGGGCCGGCGCACGGTCAGCCGGCCGTCGGTGAGGGTCTGGAAGTGGCGTCCGGCATTCGCGCCGCGGGCGAGGCGGGCGTAGGCGGCGAGGGGATGGTCGCCGTGGCGTTCGATGACCTCGTGAAGGGCATCGTTGCCGCCCTGGAGGTGGGGGGTGTCGGAGCCGAGGAGGGCGAGGAGGGTGCCCTGGTCGTCGCCGGTCAGCAGCTCGCCCACGCTCTGGTCGGTCCGGTCGACGGGGAGGCGTACGCGGAGGGTGCGGGCGGGTGAGAGGGTGCGGGCGCCGTCGAGTCCGGTGTGGACGGCGGTGACCCGGTAGAGGCCGGGTTCGGCGAAGTACAGGCCGTCGGCGCCGTAGCCGAGGTAGACCGTCTCGTACACGGCGGGCCGCTCCGCGTTCAGGGCGAGGGCCGTCTCGCCGTCGCCGTGTCCGGCGCAGATCCGGGCGACGGGGCGGAAGAGGCGCGTGCGGCCCTGGGGGTCGGTGATCGCGATGGCGGTCCGTTCGCCCTTCGGGCCGATACTGTCGGCCACCACGGCCTCGCCCCGGCCGTCGGCGAGAGCGAGCCGGAGTTCCGCCATGACCGGCTCCCCGTAGCCGAAGCTCCGCTTCCCCCCGAGGGTGAGGGTGAGCCCGGAGGGGTTGTCGCTCGGGCGGAACGCGGTCTCGGCGGCGGCGAGCGCGCTGTCCTGGAGCGCGGAGTCGACCATCCAGCCGGAGGACCCGCCCGGTATGACGTGCTGGTAGAAGCCGTGCCGCAGATGGCGGAGCTCGTCGTCGCTGAACTGGAAGCGGAAGTTGCTCCAGTACTCCTCCGGGCCCCAGCTGTAGTAGTGGGGGTAGTTCATCCAGGACAGGTCGCCGTAGCCGTAGTCGGGGCCGAGCGGGGCGGGCGGCCGAGCCAGGTGCTTCTGCCAGGAGTGCGCCAGGTTGAAGCCGTGGCCGATCTCATGGACGTAGCAGAAGAGTTCGTTGACGTTTCCGAGCGCGCCGGAGTCCCGCATGGTGTCGTAAAAGACGGCCATGCCCTGGCGCTGGACGCCCGCCAGATAGTCGAACATGATCCCGGCGGTGCCGGGCCGTGTGTGGCGGGTGGCGACGAATGCCCAGAACCGCCACTGCGGCACATCCCGGTGGAGGCTGGAGTTGGCCGTCATCGCGGCGTGCAGTTCGGCGTCGGACCAGGCGAGGTCGGCTCCCGCGGTATCGGCGGTGACGGTGTTGGCGACCCCGGCGTCGCGGAGCTCGATCCCTGCCTCCGCGTAGGCCGAGGTGACGGTGAGGATGCGGTCGCGGTAGCCGGGCGGGTTCCAGCCCTGGGCGGTGTCGTACCTCTGGAAGACCTGCGTGCCCACCACGGAGTCCGTCTCCAGCTCCACGGAGCGCAGCCCCTGACCGGCGAACGAGCAGTCGAAGCGCACCGCACGGCTGCCGTCGGGGGCGTCGAGAACGAGGGCGGCGTTCGCCGCCGTCGCGGTGGCGCTGACACGCGGGATGGTGAGGCTGAGGCGGGTGGCCCAGGTGTTACCGGACCATTCCAGGCCGGTCTGGGCCAGCGTGTAGGCACCGGCGGTCTGCTCGACGGTGAGCGCGGCGCTGGTGCGGAAGGAGCCCCCGTAGACGCCGTTGGCGAAGATGTCGCCGCTGACCGTGCACAGGGAGCGCTCGCCCTCCAGGTCGACCCGAAGCTCGACCCGCTGCGCGCCGGATGTCCCGGTGTAGCGGCCGGTGACCGGCCGCAGGGGGGTCCGGTATTCGGCGGGGAGGGCCGCGAGGCCCGGCACCCGGAGCTGGCCGAGGTCGCCGGAGACCCACACCCCGGTCCTCCAGTTCATCAGCGCGCCCCGGGTGCCCTTGATCAGCAGGCTCTGCCGGGTTCCGTCGGGGGCGGGCTTGAAGGGCAGGACATGGTCGAGGTCGCTGCGGAACTCCTCCGGCAGCATCGCCCAGCCGGCAGCGCCTGTCGCGTCCGGTCCCTCGGTGATCAGTGCGTCGCGGACGACCCCGTTGCGCCAGTGCAGGGTCAGCACCCGCGGGCCCTTGAAGACGTACGTCTGCCAGTTGCCGTCCGACGTCACGGGGCCTTGGAGCAGGGCGTCGACCTGTGAGCGGTAGTAGTCCGGGACGTCCCGGCCCCAGTTGTCCACCGTGGTCCACAGCCCCTGGCCGGTGATGCCGTGGCTCCACTCGATGCTCTCGTAGCGGTCGCCGCGGAAGAAGAAGCTGATCCAGCCGCGGCCCACCCCGGGGATCATCAGGGCCCCCTCGCTGGACTCCCGGTAGGGTGCGGTCCGGTTGGCCAGTCCGGGGTGGATCGTGTCCAGGTTTCCGGAGGTCACCACTCCCTGCTCGTTGATGACCACGCCGTTGGGGCCCCGCCCGAACAGGGCGGTCCACTCCCCCTGCGGATAGGTGACCGCCCACTGATATCCCGTCGTCTTGTACCGCACAAACGCCACGGAAACCCTCCCCATACCCGCCGCCGCGCACCCCGCGTCGGGGACCGCCTGCCCGGACCCTGGACCGCACCGGCCGGCCGCAAACGCCCCGCCGCGTGGACTGTCCGGTTCCGCTGCCCCGGTCCCATCCACCGTCACCGGCACCCACCTGCACCGGCCCTAGCACCCGCCCTCATCCAAACCGCGAGGGGCATCTGACCGGAACACCCTTGGGGAACACCCGGCGTGGTCGTGCTGTGTCACTCGGCGGGCGGGGACCCGGCCGGGGTGTGGGTCTCACGGGAGCGGCTGTTCCTCCCGGGCAGTCGGCGCGGGCCGCCACCGCCGGAGGCTCCCGCGCGACGCCCCGGGGCCGTGCCCGTCCCGGCTCCCGGCCCAGCTCCGGCGACAGGCCCGTCCGCGCCCGTACACCTCCAGCGACGGCCCACCGACACCCACGTCGTCGAGCCCGGCGAGCCCGCCCTCAAGAAGCGGGTCGGTGCGAGGGAATCCGGGTCAGACCCGTCGTGCCCGGCTTCCCCGTGATCCCCGAATTCTCATGGTGGTTGGGGCGAGCTCGACGGTGTCGCCGTCAGTTGTCAGAGGGGAGGAGGGAGTGGAGGGCGCAGAGGAGGTCGTCGTCGCTGCCCGCGCCCGTCTCGATGATGGCCAGACCCGCCGTGGCGTGAGGGACGAAGACATGGAGCAGGCCGTCACCGTCGGGCGCGGTCTCGGCGAGGAAGCGTTCGCAGTGGTGGGTCGGGGCGGTCACCGTCTCCGTCGAGCCGGTGGTCAGGGTGAGGACGGTGGTGGTGAAGGGCATGCGCCAATGTCCCTTCCCCGCGCATTCTCCCGCCGTATCGTGGCCCCCGGGGGACAGCCACGTCTGTGGAGGAGCCACCGCCATGGCCCATACGCTCACCACCACGGACCCGCGCGCCGCCCGCGTCGTGCGGCTCTCGGCCAGGTATGGGGCCGAACCGCTCCTGGAGGTGTCGGCGCGGGTCAACGGGGAGGCTCCGCGTACCAGGGCGGGCGCCGAGCGGCTCGGGTCGCCGCGGCGGGTGACCGCCGGGTGGCATGCGGCCATCCGGTTCGACGCCGACGTCCGCCGTGCGGGGACGGGCAGCGGCCGCCGCATGACCTCGCCGGGGCGCTCGACGGCGGACGGCCCCCCGCCGGACAGCGGCGGTCCCCTGTCGTACGGAGGCGGTTCACCGTCGTACGGACGCGGTTCACCGTCGCACCGCGACGCCTTCCCGTCGTACGGGGACGGACCGCCGTCACACGGAGGCAGTTCACCACCGTACGGCGACGGACCCCTGGCGCACGGAGCGCCTTCCCGTCGTACGAGGACGGACCGCCGTCGTACGGACGCGGTTCGCCGTCGTGCCGGGGCTGACAGGCAGTAGACGGCACACCGGCCGTCGCCCACGGCACACCAACCGCCAGCCACGGCCGACGGGCCGTCACCTGAGATGACCACCCCCCGACCGATGGCCACTCTCCGACCGAGGACACCCATGACCCCTGAGCCCAGCCCCATCGCCCTTCCCGACGCCGACGCCCTGCGCACCCTCGCCGACGAGTCCCTCCAGGCGTGTGGCGCACGGCTTCCGGCGGGCGGGGGGACTGTCAGCGCCCGTACGCCGCTGACGGGAGACGTGCTCTTCTGTCTGCCCGCCAGCACGACACAGCAGGCCCGGGAGGCGATCGGCGCGGCCGAAGCGGCCTTCCTCCGGTGGCGACTGGTGCCCGCGCCGCGCCGGGGTGCACTGGTCAAGCGCCTTGGTGAGTTGCTGACCGAGCATCAGGAGCAGCTCGCGGATCTGGTCACGCTGGAGGCGGGGAAGATCCGCTCGGAGGCGCTGGGCGAGGTCCAGGAGATGATCGATATCTGTGACTTCGCCACCGGTCTCTCCCGGCAGCTCTACGGCCGGACGATCGCCTCCGAACGGCCCGGCCACCGGCTGTCGGAGAGCTGGCACCCGCTGGGCGTCTGCGGGGTGATCTCCGCGTTCAACTTTCCGGTCGCGGTCTGGTCCTGGAACACCGCCATCGCGCTGGTCTGCGGGGACACGGTGGTCTGGAAGCCGTCGGAGCTGACGCCGCTGACCGCGCTCGCCTGTGACGCGCTGCTGGCGCGGGCGGCGGCGGAGACCGGCGCTCCCGAGGGGGTGCACCGGCTGCTGCTGGGCGGGCCCGAGCTGGGGCAGGCGCTGGCGGATGACGCCCGGGTGGCGCTGGTCAGCGCGACCGGATCGGTGCGGATGGGCCGGGCCGTCGCGCCCCGGGTGGCGGCGCGTTTCGGGCGCTGTCTGCTGGAGCTGGGCGGCAACAACGCGGCCGTCGTCACCCCCTCCGCCGATCTGGAACTGGTCGTGCGCGGGGTCGTCTTCTCGGCGGCCGGTACGGCGGGCCAGCGCTGTACGACCCTGCGGCGGCTCATCGTCCACGAGGACGTCGTGGAGCCGCTGCTGGAACGGCTCACCCAGGCGTACGCCCGGTTGCCGGTGGGCGACCCCTTCGACGCCGCCACCCTGGTCGGCCCGCTGGTCTCGGCCGCCGCGCACACCGCGATGCGCGAGGCCCTGGCGGCGGCCGGGGCCGAGGGCGGGAAGGTTCTCACGGGTGGCGAACGGATGCCCGTCGAGGGCGCGCCGGACGCGTACTACGTCCGCCCCGCGATCGTCCGGATGCCCGCGCAGTCGGAGATCGTACGGAGGGAGACCTTCGCCCCGGTGCTCTACGTCCTGACGTACCGCACCCTGGACGAGGCCGTCGCGCTCCAGAACGGGGTGCCCCAGGGGCTCTCCTCCGCGATCTTCACCCGGGACCAGCGGGAGGCCGAGCGCTTTCTCGCCGCCGATGGCTCGGACTGCGGGATCGCCAACGTCAACCTCGGCACCTCGGGCGCGGAGATCGGTGGCGCGTTCGGCGGGGAGAAGGAGACCGGCGGGGGCCGTGAGTCCGGCTCCGACGCCTGGCGCGCGTATATGCGGCGCGCCACCAACACCGTGAACTACTCGGAGTCCCTGCCGCTGGCGCAGGGGGTGACCTTCCTGTGACCAGTGATGTGACGTGGGGTTCCGCTGATGAGCCTGAGCCATCCTCCGCGCCGCCCCGCTGAGCCGCCGCCCCGCTGAGCTGCGGGGAAGATCCCGGCCCCGGCCCCGGTTAGTGGAAGCGTGAACGAATCAGGGGTACGAGACGTGGACGTGGTCGTCATCGGCGCCGGGCAGGCGGGGCTGTCCGGCGCCTACCACCTGCGGCGGGCGGGGCTGGTTCCCGAGCGTGACTTCGTGGTGCTCGACCACGCTCCGGCGCCGGGGGGCGCCTGGCAGTTCCGCTGGCCCTCACTGACGTACGGCAGGGTGCACGGGATGCACGCCCTCCCGGGCATGGAGCTGGTCGGGGCGGACCCCGACCGGCCCTCCTCCGAGGTGATCGGCGACTACTTCACCGCCTACGAGGAACGGTTCGGCCTGGGCGTCCGCCGTCCCGTCGACGTCACCGCCGTCCGCGCGGGCGAGGGAGGCCGGCTGCTCGTCGAGACGGACCAGGGCATCTGGTCCGCCCGCGCCCTGATCAACGCCACCGGCACCTGGGACCGCCCCTTCTGGCCCCGCTACCCCGGCCAGGAGACCTTCCGGGGGCGGCAGTTGCACACGGCCCAGTACCCGGGCCCGGAGGAGTTCGCCGGTCAGCGGGTGATCGTGGTCGGTGCCGGGGCCTCCGGCTCCCAGCATCTGATGGAACTCGCCGACCACGCCGCCGCGACCACCTGGGTCACCCGCCGTCCGCCGGTCTTCGTCGAGGGGCCCTGGGACGAGAACACCGGCCGCGCCGCCGTCGCCCGGGTCGAGGAGCGGGTACGCAGGGGACTGCCCCCGCAGAGCGTGGTCTCCGTCACCGGCCTGCCCGTCACCGACGCGGTCCGCCGGGCCCGGGAGCGGGGAGTGCTCGACCCCTGGCCGATGTTCGAACGGATCACGCCGACGGGCGCGGTCTGGGCCGATGGCCGCAGTGTGGCGGCCGATGTGATCCTCTGGGCCACCGGCTTCCGCGCCGCCATCGAGCACCTCGCCCCGCTGCGGCTGCGGGAACCGGGGGGTGGCGTCCGGATGAGCGGCACCCGGGCCCTGCGTGACGAACGGGTCCATCTCGTCGGCTACGGTCCGTCCGCCTCCACCATCGGCGCCAACCGCGCGGGCCGTGCGGCCGTCCGCGAGATCCTCGCCCTGCTGGGCCGGGAGGAACGCGACGCACGGCAGGAGAGGGGAGCGGAGACGGTACGGGGAGGGACCGAAGGCGCCGGATCGCTCGACGGCCCGGCGGCGGTAGGCGCGGACAACCCGCTCGACGGACCGGCGGCGGTAGGCGCGGACAACCCGCTCGCCGACGCCGCCCCTGTCGCCGCCTGAGGCCAGGGAGTACATGGCGCCCAGACCCCGCCCGGGACCCGATCCCGCCTGACGCCCGCACCGGGCGGCCGGTGGCGCGCGAACGCGGAGGGCGCCGGGGAGCCCTCACCGGCCCCGGCACCCTCCGACGGCGGATCAGCCGCCGATCGGCGACTCGGCCACACAACCGGTCGCGACGGCCAGGCCCTTGCCGGTCTTCTCCGCGAGGACCTTGCCCTTGTGGATGATCTTGCAGGTGATCTCGGCCTCGGCGGCGGTCGACAGGGCGAACGGCGCCAGGGTGGACGGCATGATCCCGCGCAGGGTGACGGTCTTCGTCCACGGCAGCGTGGGGTTCTTGGCCGTCTCCATCTTCGGCTTCAGCGCGGTGCCGCCGTCGACGGTGTACTCGATGGACTCGATGTTCTTGCCGGTCACCTCGTAGGTGACCTCGTACGGCTCGTTGACCGTCTTGTCGACCTGCTCGACGACTTCCTTCTCGGCCTTCTCGGTCAGTTCGCAGCCGGTGAGCCCGGCCACCAGACCGGCGGTGGCGAAGACGGCGACAGCGGTGGTGCGCATGGACCGGCGCATGAAGTCCCCCCGTAATTCTCGGAAATTGCTCCCGCACATAATCGTAAAGAGCTGTTAAAAGTCAAACCAGTTCGGCCAGCCCTCGCCCGCGCGGCATAAGACCCACCGTAGCCCGGAATGGCCGATTCACGGCGAACATCCGCGATAACGGGGTTCGCGGGGCCCGGTGGAGCTCGGGGCGGTTCAGGAGCCGGGCGCCGCCGCCACCCGGGCGTCCCCCCGTACCAGCGCGGCATAGCGGCCGTCCCGGGCGAGCAACTCGCGGTGGCCACCGCGCTCGACGACCCGTCCCGACTCCAGCACCACGATCTCGTCCGCGTCCCGGATGGTGGAGAGCCGGTGGGCGATGGTGATGGTGGTGCGGCCCGCCGACAGGGCGTCGATGGCCCGCTGCACGGCCTGTTCGGTATAGGTGTCCAGCGCGCTGGTGGCCTCGTCGAGGACGAGGACCGGCGGGTCACGCAGAATCGTCCGCGCCAGCGCGAGGCGCTGTTTCTCGCCGCCGGAGAAACGGTGGCCGCGCTCGCCGACCAGGGTGTCGTACCCCTGCGGCAGGGAGGCGATGTGGTCATGTATCTGCGCGGTCCGCGCGGCGGCGGCCAACTCCTCGTCGGTGGCGTCCGGTTTGGCGAAGCGCAGGTTGTCGGCGACGGAGGCGTGGAAGAGGTACGTCTCCTGGGACACCACGCCGATGGCCCGGGCGAGGGTGTCGAAGTCCAGCTCGCGCACATCGACGCCGTCGAGGGTGACCCGGCCCTCGGTGACGTCGTAGAGACGCGGTACGAGATGACCGAGCGTCGACTTCCCGGAGCCGGTCGGGCCGACGACCGCGAGGCCGCGACCGGCCGGGACGGTGATGTCGACGCCGTCGAGAGTGGGGCGCGGCTGCGCCGGGTCGTAGCGGAAGCCGACGGACTCGAACCGCACATCACCCCTGATCTCCGCCAGCCGCACCGGCCGCGCGGGCTCGGCGATGTCGACGGGGAGGTCGAGATACTCGAAGATCCGGCGGAAGAGGGCGAGCGAGGTCTGGAGGTCCACCCCGGTCGACAGCAGGCTGACGGCGGGCCGGAAGAGGCCCTGCTGGAGCGAGACGAACGCGACCAGGGTCCCCAGGGAGATCGACGGGCCGCCGCCCTGGAGGGTCAGGCCCGCGGCCCAGTAGATGAGGGCGGGCATCGCGGCCATGACGATCCCGATGGTGGCCATCCGCCACCGTCCGGCCATGCTGGAGCGCACTTCGAGGCCGACCAGCCGCTCCGACTCCCGGGCGAAGGTCTCGGTGAGCGAATCGGCGCGGCCCATGGTGCGGCCGAGCAGGATGCCGCTGACCGAGAGCGACTCGGTGACGGTCGCGGCCATGGCGGCGAGCTGCCGCTGCCGCTCGGTCGTGATCCGCTGGCGCTCCCGGCCCACCCGGCGGCTGATCCACACGAACACCGGCAGCAGGGCGAGCGAGACCAGAGTGAGCCGCCAGTCCAGCGCCACCATGGCGGCGACGGTGGCGACCACGGCGGTGAGGTTGGAGACCAGCGAGGTCGCGGTGGAGGTCACGGTCGACTGCATCCCGCCGATGTCGTTGGCGATGCGCGACTGCACCTCCCCGGTGCGGGTCCTGGTGTAGAAGGCGAGCGACATGCGCTGCAACCGGTCGTAGACCGCGGTCCGCAGATCGTGCATCACCCGCTGGCCGACGGTGGTGGAGATCAGCGTCTGGAGCACACCGAAGACCCCGCCCAGGACGGCGGCCAGGATCATCCCGAGGGCGAGCGCGGCCAGCAGCCCGGTGCGGCCCTCGGGGATGGCGGTGTCGAGGATCTCCCGCAGCAGGAACGGGGAGGCCACCGTGGTCAGCGAGGCCGCGCCGACGAGCAGCGCGACGAGCGCGAGCCGCCCCCGGTAGGGCCGGAAGAGCCGCAGGATCCGCCGCACCTGGGCGGGTGGCTGATCGGCGCCCGGCTCGGGGGGTGTCCAGGTGATCGCTGCGGGGCGCATGGGCTCCTTCACACGGGTCGGGCCGGTGGGCGGGAACGAGGTGAGCGGGGTGGGACCGCCGCGACCGGATGGGGGCCGGTGGAGAGCCAGCGGGAGGGCTTCCCCGGCACGGCACGACGTTTCGAGACGTTTCGAGCATAGTCATCGGCCGGGAGGCGGGCCGGGGCGACGGCGGGCGCAGAAGAGTCCATGAACTCACACACAGGAGTCCAATCAGCACCCCTTGCGCATCAGCGGCCACAGCGACGAAGGTCCTTGCCGGGGCCATTGGGCAGGTTCATGACCAGTCCACCCCTCCGTCCGCACGGCACACCCCTCCGTCCGTCCAGCGCCCCACACACCCTTGCACCCGGCGGTTTCCCCGCCGCCCTCGGCGAGTCCACACCCCAAGGCACGACCCGACGCACGACCGGCCGCGCACCATCAGCTCCCGTGGAGGCTCGATGAACGACGCAGCAGTACCGAACCCCGGACCGGACGGCACCGCCGGCGCCGACGGTCCCGACCGCCCCACCGACCCGTACGGATCGGAGAGAACAGCCGGGACGGACCGGACGGACAGGACACGCGGGACGGACGGCACCGACCGGCCCGACCGTGAGGACCACGGCTCGCCGAGCCGTCGTTCCGTGCTGTGGACCACTGCGGGCGTCGCCGGGGCGGGCATCACCCTGGGTGCGATCGGCACCGGAACGGCCGCCGCCGCGGGCGCCGAGAGCACCGCCGGAGCCGCCGCCACTCCCCCGCGCCAGGGCCGGACCATGGTCAACGTCCCCTTCGAGCGGCGCAGTACGGTACGGGTCGGCATCATCGGCCTCGGCAACCGGGGCGCCAGCATGATCGACCTCTTCCTGGTCCAGCCCGGGGTCCAGGTGACCGCCCTCTGCGACCCCGTACGGGAGAAGGCCGAGCGCGCCGCCGCCAAGGTCGTGGCGGCGGGGCAGCCCGCGCCCGCCCTCTACACCAACGGCGAGGACGACTACGAGCAGCTCTGCGAGCGCGGCGACCTCGACTTCGTCTATGTGGCCACGCCCTGGGAGACCCACTTCGCGATGGCCAAGGCCGCGATGCTCGGCGGCAAGCATGTGGGCGTGGAGTGCCCGGTCGCCATGCGGCTGGGCGAGCTGTGGGCCCTGGTGGACCTCTCCGAGCGCACCCGGCGCCACTGTATGCAGCTGGAGAACTGCTGTTACGGCCGCAACGAGATGCGCGTCCTGCGCATGGCCCACGCCGGGCTCTTCGGCGAACTGCTCCACGGCGCCGGTGCCTACAACCACGACCTGCGCGAGCTGCTGTTCGACGCCGAGTACTACGAGGGTCCCTGGCGGCGGCTGTGGCACACCCGGCTCCGCGGTGACCTCTACCCCAACCACGGCTTCGGCCCGGTCGCCAACTACATGGACGTCAACCGGGGGGACCGGGTCGTCTCCATCTCCAGCTTCGGCACCCCGGCGCTCGGCCTCGCCGAGTACCGCGAGGCCCATATGCCCAAGGGCCACCCGAGCTGGAAGGAGTCGTACATCGGCGCCGACCGCACCATCAGCATGGTGCGCACGGCGAAGGGCCGGGTCATCCGGCTGGAGCACGATGTGTCGACACCGCACCCGTACAGCCGGATCAACAGCCTCGGCGGGACCAAGGGTGTCTTCGAGGACTATCCGGCGCGGATCTATCTGGAGCCGGACCACACCAACCACCAGTGGGGTGACTTCAGGACATACGCGCAGTGGGACCACTGGCTCTGGAAGGAGCACGCGAACCCGCCGGGCGGGCACGGCGGTATGGACTACATCATGATATTTCGCCTTATGCAGAGTATGAGGCTGGGGCTCGTACCGGACTTCGACGTCTACGACGCCGCGGTATGGACGGCGCCCGTGCCCCTGAGCCATCTGTCCATCAAGGCGCAGGGAGCGCCGATGCCGATCCCCGACTTCACCCGCGGGGAGTGGCGCGAGGCCCGCCAGGGCATCGACTCCCCTCGGCCCACGGAGTGAACCCCCTGGCCAGAGCGCCGGTCATGACCGCTCATCGCGGACCATGACCAGGGGCGGGACCGTTCCCGTGCCCGGGGCGGCGGCCGCCGCGGCCGCCGCCGTCGCCGTCGCCGTCATCTCGGGCGCTCCCGCAGCAGGCTGCCGGTGTAGTCGGCCAGACGGGCGGCGGTGGCGGGGTCCAGGGTCCTGAGGGACCTCTCCACCGGCCTGCCCCGGTCGATCGCGGTGAGCGGTTCCGTCGGCGGCCGGTCGATCCACTGGACGACCGGCCGCACCACGTCGGCCACATCGCGGGCGAAGAACCGGGCGAGCACCCTGAGCGATCCCCGGACGAGCGGGCTCGGATGCCCGTCGATCCCGCTGCGGGTGAATCCGGGGTGGTAGAGGACGTAACGGGCCTTGCTCACGGCACGCTCGGCGAAGGCGACACCCAGCAGGTCGTTCGCCCGTCCGGCCTGGAGCTGGGCCCGCACCTGGCCGTAGCGGCGCGTCAGCTGCGGATCGTCCCAGTGGATCCGGCCCGCGGTGTTACCGACACCGGCCACGTTGATGACGACGGGATCGGGGGCGGCGTCGAGCAGCGGGGCCAGCCGGTGGCCGAGCAGATAGCGGCTCAGGTAGTACAGCGCGAAGGTGGCCTCCAGCCCTTCGGCGGTCTCCTCGCGCCTCGGCCTGACCCGGTTGGCGAAGAGGGCCAGCGCGTCGAGGGACGCGTACCGCTCGTGGATCCGGGCGGCCACCCGCTCGGTCTCGGCGATCGAGGACAGGTCCGCCCGCAGAAAGCTCAGGTTCGGATGGGCGGTCCGGGCCAGCAGCGCCTCCCCCTTGGCCGCATTGCTGCCGATCACGGTGACATGGTCACCTTTCGCCAGCCGCGCCAGGGCGGTCGCGCGGCCCATCCCGTCGGTGCCACCGCTGATGAGCACGGTCTTCGGTTTCGGGGGGTGGGGCACGGTGTTCTCCTAGGCTCGTCGGCGTCGACCGCTCCATCGTGGGCGACCCCGTCACTGGCCGAAAGAAGGCACTTTCATGTCCGGTACGAACAGCGGTGTTCCTTCGGTGCTCGCCCATGGGCTGCCCCAGCCGGTGCCCGCCGACGAGCTGGCCGCGTGCCCGGTCGGTGAGGTGTTCCGCCGGGTGGGCGACAAATGGAGCATGCTGCTGGTGATCCTCCTCGGCGGGCGCCCGTACCGGTACAACGAGTTGCACCGTTCCGTGGAGGGGATCAGTCAGCGCATGCTGACCCGTACGCTGCGCGGTCTGGAGGCCGACGGGCTGGTCCGGCGGGAGGTGCGGCCGACCGTGCCGCCCGGCGTCGAGTACAGCCTGACGCCCCTGGGACGCACGCTCCTCGTCCCGCTGTCGGCACTGGCCGACTGGGCGGTGCGCCACGAGGCGGAGATCAACGAGGCGAGATCACGCCACATCGACGCCTAGCGTCAGGCGTCAGACACCCGACACCCGACACCCGACAGCCGACAGCCGACAGCCGACAGCCAGCGTCATGGCGTCCGGCACTCGGCATCCGGGGCAGGGGGCCGGGAAAACCGGTTGCCCCCGGGGAAGGCCAGGGGCGAGGCTTTCACGGTTTGCGCCGCCAACTCGCTTTGGGGCTTTGATGCACATTCGTAACCTTCCCTTCCCCGACCCCGGAGAACCCGACGTCCGCTCGGGTCTGCGACTGATGCTCTGGCTCGGCCGAACCCAGATCGGTACACAGATCACGGCCACCTGCTGGGGTCTGGCGCATCTGCTGGGCATCGCCGCGCTCCCCATCGGTGTGGGCATGGCCGTCCAGGCCGTCGTCGACGGTTCCGGCACCCGCCTCGCCTGGGCGGGCGCGCTGATCCTCGGACTCGGCGTCGTGATCGCCCTCGCCGACGCGATGGTCCACCGCGTCACCGTCAGCAACTGGATCACGGCCGCCGTCCGGCTCCAGCAGCTGCTCGCCCGCCGCGCCGCCGACCTCGGGTCGCTGCTGACCCGCCGGGTCGCCGCCGGTGAGGTCGTCGCGGTCTCCAGCGGCGATGTGGAGAAGATCGGCTGGTTCGTGGAGGCCACCTCCCGGCTCGCCGCCTCCGCCATCACCATGCTGACCATCGCCGTCGGCCTGCTGGTCTACCAGCCCGCGCTCGGTGTGGTCGTCGCCGTCGGACTGCCGCTGATGGCACTCTCGGTGATCCCGTTGCTGCCGCCCGCGACGCGCCGGGCCGACGTCCAGCGCGACAAGGCCGGGTACGCCACCGAACTGGCCGCCGACACCGTCGCCGGACTGCGGGTGCTGCGCGGCATCGGCGGCGAGGGCCTCTTCCTGCGCCGCTACCGCGAGGCATCCCAGCAGGTGCGGGGCGCGGCCGTCCGTACCGCCCGGATGTGGTCGCTGATCGCGGCCGTCCAGGTGTTCTTCCCGGGCCTGGTGATGCTGACGATCGTGGTGTACGGGGCGAACCTCGCCCTGGACGGCCGGATCACCATCGGAGAACTCGTCACCGTCTACAGCACCGTGCTCATCAGCGCCCACCCGTTGCGCAACTTCGAGGAGTTCGCGATGGCGTACTCCTTCGCCCGGCCCTCCGCCAAGCGGGCCGCCCGGGTGCTGGCGCTGCGCCGACCGGGCGAGGGCGACGGCACCCACCGTACGGGCACCCCTGACGCCTCAGACACCCGTGACGCCTCTGACGGCGGTGGCGCCGGGGACGGCACCCGCACGGGCCCGCCGACCGGAGATCTACAGGACCCGGTCTCCGGGCTGCTGGTCCCCCACGGCACCCTGACGGCCGTGGTGTGCGGGGACCCGGACGCGGCCGGTGAGCTGGCGGACCGGCTCGGCGGCCACAGCGACGGCGGGGACCCCGCCGACACCTGGGGCCGGTTCGGCGCCGTCCCGGACGGCGAGAACGCCGAACCCGGGCGCACCCCGGCCGGGAACCCACCCGCCCGGGACACCCCGCGCGACAGCGCCCCGCGGCCCGCACCCGCGTCCGTACGGCTCGGCGGTGTCGAGCTGGACGCGCTCCCGCTCGACCACGCCCGGACCGCCATCCTCGTCCAGGACAAGGAACCGATGCTGCTCTCCGGCACCCTGCGCGAGCTGCTCGACGTGCCCGCCTCGGGCCGGGTGAGCGCCACCGAGGCCCTGACCGCCGCCGAGTGCGGCGACGTCCTCACCGCGCTCGCCCGCGCGTCCGCCGACGGTGACCCGATGCGGGCGGTGATCACCGAACGCGGGCGGTCCCTGTCGGGCGGTCAGCGTCAGCGGCTGGCACTGGCCCGCTCCCTGGTGACGGATCCCGAGGTGCTGGTGCTCGACGAGCCGACCTCCGCCGTCGACTCCCACACCGAGGCCCGGATCGCGGCGGGTCTGCGACGGCTGCGGGCGGAGCGGACGACGGTGGTCCTCACCTCGTCACCGCTCCTGCTCGACCTCGCCGACCGGGTGGTCCTGATGGACGGCACCACCATCGCCGCCACCGGTACCCATCGGTCGCTGCTGCGCGACGAGCCCCGCTACCGCGCCATCGTCACCCGTGAGACGGACAGGGAGCTCCAGTCGGAAGGGGCGCGGGAAGGGACGCGGGAACGGGCGGCCGACCAGGCCGACTCCACCGGCTCCACCGACAACACAGAGCGTTCCGCTCGGCACCCGGAGACCGGGAGGAATCCCGTGAAGAACGAACCCGTCAAGAACGAACCCGTGAAGAGCGAACGCGTGGAGAAGGAACTCGTGGAGATCGACGAGGGATCCCTGTGAACGACGACACCGCCACCGCCGCGCCGCCGGGCCGTCGTCAGCGCCCCGCGTGGCGGGCACTGACCGTGGCACCGCCCGCCTACGACCCGTCGGCGTCCGAATCGGTCACGATCCTGCCGGTCGCCGGGGCCGCCACGGTCCGTGCGTACGTCCAGGAGATGCTCCGCCGCCACCGGGGCGCCTTCCTCACCCTGATCACCGTGAACACGGTCGCCGTGGTCGTCTCCATGGTCGGGCCCTATCTCCTCGGTGAGGTGGTGGACCGGCTGACCACCGGGGCCCGCGAACTCCATCTGGAGCGGACCATCGCGCTGTTCGCGCTCGCCCTGGTCATCCAGACCGTCTTCGTCCGGGTGGTGCAACTGCGCGGCGCGATGCTCGGTGAGGAGATGCTCGCGGACCTGCGCGAGGACTTCCTCGTACGGTCGGTGGCGCTCCCGCCCGGTGTGCTGGAACGGGCGGGCACCGGCGATCTCCTCTCCCGTATCACGACCGACGTCGACCGGCTCGCCAGCGCGATGCGGGAAGCCGTGCCCCAGCTCGCCATCGGCGTGGTGTGGGCGGCGCTGCTGCTCGGCGGGCTCGCGGTCACCGCGCCCCCGCTGGCGCTGTCGGTGCTGCTCGCGGCCCCCCTGCTGATCGTGGCCTGTCGCTGGTACTTCCGCCGCGCCCCGGCCGCCTACCGGGCGGAGTCGGCGGGGTACGCGGCAGTCTCGGCCAATCTCGCCGAGACCGTGCACGGGGGCCGGACGGTGGAGGCCCACCGTCTCGGCGGCCGCCGCAGCGCCCTCAACGACCAGCGGATCCGGGAGTGGGTGGCGTGGGAGCGGTACACCCTGTACCTGCGCTCGGTGCTCTTCCCCGCGATCACCCTGACCCATATGACCGTACTGGCGTCGGTGCTGCTCATCGGCGGCGCCTTCGTCCTCCGGGGCTGGCTCGACGTCGGCCAGCTGACCACCGGCGCGCTGCTGGCGCAGATGCTGGTCGAGCCCGTCGGCATCATCCTGCGCTGGTACGACGAACTCCAGGAGGCCCAGGTCTCGCTCGCCCGGCTGGTGGGCGTCCGGGAGATCGAACCCGACGCGGGCGACGAGACGGTACGGCCCGAAGGGCGCGACATCCACGCCGACGCGGTCCGCTTCGGCTACCAGGAAGGCGTCGACGTGCTGCACCAGGTGTCCCTGGCGGTGGCCCCGGGCACCCGGCTGGCCCTGGTCGGGCCGTCCGGGGCGGGGAAGTCGACGCTCGGGCGGCTGCTCGCGGGCATCTACGCCCCGCGCGAGGGGCGGGTCGCCCTCGGCAAGGCCGAGCTGTCCCGGATGCCCGCCGAACGGGTGCGCCGCCATGTCGCCCTGGTCAACCAGGAACACCATGTCTTCGTCGGCACCCTCCGCGACAACCTGCTCCTCGCACAGGAGGACGCGGCGGAACCCGATCTGTGGTCGGCCCTCGACGCGGTCGGCGCCGAAGGCTGGGCGCGGGCCCTGACCGCGGGCCTCGACACCGAGGTCGGCTCCGGCAACCTCGCGCTCACCCCGGCCCAGGCCCAGCAGATCGCACTCGCCCGGCTGGTCCTGGCCGACCCGCACACCCTCGTCCTCGACGAGGCGACCTCGCTGCTCGATCCACGCGCCGCGCGCGACCTGGAACGGTCCCTGGCGCGGGTGCTGGACGGGCGGACGGTCGTGGCCATCGCGCACCGGCTGCACACGGCGCACGACGCGGACCTCATCGCGGTGGTGGAGGAAGGACGGGTGAGTGAGCTGGGCAGCCATGACGAGCTGGTCGCGGCCAAGGGCCCGTACGCCTCGCTCTGGCGCTCCTGGCACGGCTAGCCCGACCGCCGCGCGGGCCCGCCTCGCTCCCCGGCGCGAAGAGTTCCTGGATCGCCCCCCGGGGCTCCCGCCCGCACCTGGTGTGCGCGGGGTCGCCTCCCCTGGTCCTGGCCCGCCCGTCGCCGGGCGACCGGGCTCCCCTCTCATGGGCCCGTGGGCAGGGGCGCGGGCGGGCCGTGCCCACCGCAAGGGGGCGCGGGCCCACAGGGTGCCGCGGGCAGGGGGCGCGGACGGCTCAGAAGAGGTTCAGCGCCGCCGCGCCACCCACCCCGCCCAGCAGGGTGAACACCGGCATCAGTACCTTCAGCTCCACCCAGCTGCCGGCCCTGAAGCGGAGCGCCTTCGGTGGCCCCAGCGGATACCACCGCTTGCCCGCGATCGGCAGCGGCCACAGGATCGGGCATCCGGAGACGGTGAGCGAGTCGCCGATGTCGTGGACGAGCGCGCCGAGCACGATGGGCAGGCCCAGCCACAGGTACTCCTGGCCGGGCGCGGTGAAGAGCCAGTCCGCGCCGTTGCCCGGCTGGTCGAGCACACCGGCGAGGATCCACGCCCCGGCCGCGCCGAGCAGCCAGACCAGGATGTCGCTGGAGACCCGGGCGGCCCGCCAGAGCAGTCCTTCCACGGCCAGCACCAAGTGGACGAAGAGGATGCCGAGCACCGCCCAGCGCCCTCCGGTGACGGCGAGCGCGGAGGCGCCCGCGCCGATGAGGACGGCCCAGACCCAGGTGTGGGTGAGGGTGCGGTGCCCTCCGCTGCGGCGCGGGTCACTGGTGCTGCGGGTGGCCTTGTAGACGGCGTACGAGAGCTTGTCGACGATCTCGCAGAGCACCTTGGAGATCGGGCCGAAGGCCCGGGATATCGTCGCCGCCTTGTGGTCGAGGTCGGGTGCGAGCGCCGCTCCCGCGCTGATCAGCGCCCCGACGACGAGCACGGGCCAGGGCATGGGGCGGCCCGCGGCCTCCATCGCCGCGCCCACCCCCAGCCAGGCCGCGGCTCCGGAGAGCGAGTGCGCCGGTCCCATCATGTGGTTTCCCCACCCTGTCCCTGCGTCCGCGCCTCGGCGCGGTCCTCGGTGGCCCCGGCGCTCCTCTCCCGGGCGCGCCGTGGGGCCAGTTGACATATCAGCCTATCGTTCGTGATCTTTCACCGGTGATCCGGTTCCCTCATCCGGACGGAAGCCAGGCAAGATGGGGGCGTGACGCTTATCGATCAGCTGCCTCCCGACGCCGACCCCGATGCCCTCTTCGACGCCTTCTCCACCTGGGCCGAGGGGCAGGGCATCTCGCTCTACCCGGCGCAGGAGGAGGCCCTGATCGAGGTGGTCTCCGGGGCCAATCTGGTCCTGTCCACCCCCACCGGTTCGGGGAAGAGCCTGGTGGCGGCGGGCGCCCATTTCGCCGCGCTGGCCCGGGACGAGGTCACCTTCTACACCGCGCCCATCAAGGCGCTGGTGTCGGAGAAGTTCTTCGATCTGTGCAAGATCTTCGGCACGGAGAACGTGGGCATGCTGACCGGTGACGCCTCGGTCAACGCCGACGCGCCGGTGATCTGCTGCACCGCCGAGGTACTGGCCTCCATCGCGCTGCGGGACGGCAAGGACGCCGATATCGGCCAGGTCGTGATGGACGAGTTCCACTTCTATGCCGAGCCGGACCGTGGCTGGGCCTGGCAGATCCCGCTGCTGGAGCTGCCGCAGGCACAGTTCGTGCTGATGTCGGCGACGCTCGGCGATGTCTCCCGGTTCGAGCAGGACCTGACCCGGCGCACCGGCCGCCCCACCGCCGTGGTCCGCTCGGCGACCCGCCCGGTGCCGCTGTCGTACGAGTACCGGCGCAGCCCGATCACGGAGACGCTGACGGAGCTGCTGGAGACCCGGCAGGCGCCGGTCTACATCGTGCACTTCACGCAGGCGGCGGCCGTGGAGCGGGCGCAGTCGCTGATGAGCATCAATATGTGCACCAAGGAGGAGAAGGACCGGATCGCCGATCTGATCGGCAACTTCCGCTTCACCACCAAGTTCGGCCGCAACCTCTCCCGCTATGTCCGCCACGGCATCGGCGTCCACCACGCCGGGATGCTGCCGAAGTACCGGCGGCTGGTGGAGAAGCTGGCGCAGGCGGGGCTGCTGAAGGTGATCTGCGGGACGGACACGCTGGGCGTGGGCGTGAACGTGCCCATCCGTACGGTCCTGTTCACCGCGCTCACCAAGTACGACGGCACCCGGGTGCGCACGCTGCGGGCCCGTGAGTTCCACCAGATCGCGGGCCGCGCGGGCCGGGCCGGGTTCGACACGGCGGGCCTGGTCGTGGCGCAGGCGCCCGAGCACGTCATCGAGAACGAGAAGGCGCTGGCGAAGGCGGGCGACGACCCGAAGAAGCGCCGCAAGGTCGTGCGCAAGAAGGCGCCGGAGGGCTTTGTCGCCTGGTCGGACACCACCTTCCAGAAGCTGATCGACTCCGAGCCGGAGCAGCTGACGTCCCGGTTCAAGGTCACCCACGCCATGCTGCTGTCGGTGATCGCCCGGCCCGGCAACGCCTTCGAGGCGATGCGCAGGCTGCTGGAGGACAACCACGAGCCCCGCAGGAACCAGCTGCGGCACATCCGGCGGGCCATCGCGATCTACCGTTCGCTGCTGGACGGCGGGATCGTGGAGCGGCTGCCGGAGCCGGACGCCCAGGGCCGCATCGTGCGGCTGACCGTCGACCTCCAGCAGGACTTCGCGCTCAACCAGCCGCTGTCGACGTTCGCGCTGGCCGCCTTCGAGCTGCTGGACCCGGAGTCCCCCTCGTACGCGCTGGACATGGTCTCGGTGGTGGAGTCCACCCTGGACGATCCGCGCCAGATCCTCGCCGCGCAGCAGAACAAGGCGCGCGGGGAGGCCGTGGCGCTGATGAAGGCGGACGGGGTGGAGTACGAGGAGCGGATGGAGCGGCTCCAGGACGTCACGTACCCCAAGCCGCTGGACGAGCTGCTGTGGCACGCGTACGGCACCTACCGCACCAGCCATCCGTGGGTCGGCGACCATCCGGTGTCGCCGAAGTCCGTCATCCGTGACATGTACGAACGGGCGCTGTCGTTCACGGAGTTCACCTCCTTCTACGAGCTGGCGCGCACCGAGGGCATCGTGCTGCGCTATCTGGCGGGTGCCTACAAGGCGCTGGAGCACACCATCCCGGACGATCTGAAGTCCGAGGACCTCCAGGACCTGATCGCCTGGCTCGGGGAGATGGTCCGCCAGGTGGACTCCAGCCTGCTGGACGAGTGGGAGCAGCTGGCCAACCCGGAGGTGGAGACCGCCGAGGAGGCCCAGGAGAGGGCCGACCAGGTCAAGCCGGTCACGGCCAACGCGCGGGCGTTCCGGGTGCTGGTACGCAACGCGCTCTTCCGCCGGGTGGAGCTGGCCGCGCTGGACCAGGTGGCGCGGCTGGGCGAGATGGACGCGGAATCCGGCTGGGACGAGGACGCCTGGGCGGAGGCGATGGACGCCTACTGGGACGAGTACGAGACGCTCGGCACCGGCCCCGACGCGCGCGGTCCCCGGCTGCTGCTGATCGAGGAGGACGAGCCGCACGGCCTGTGGCGGGTGCGGCAGACATTCGCCGACCCGAACGGCGATCATGACTGGGGCATCAGCGCCGAGGTCGATCTCGCCGCCTCCGACGAGGAGGGCCGCGCGGTCGTCCGGGTCACGTCCGTGGGCCCGCTGACCTGAGCCACCGGGTCCGGGGCGCCATGGAGCGCCCCGGACCACCGCGCCGCCGGAGCCCGCAGCCCTCAGCTCCCGATGTCCCGGAGCCCTGAAGTCCCGGAGCCCGAAAGGAACGAACCGGCCATGACGAATCCCGCCGAGCGTTTGGTGGATCTGCTCGATCTGGAGCGGATCGAGGTCAATATCTTCCGGGGCCGCAGCCCTCAGGAGTCCCTCCAGCGGGTCTTCGGTGGCCAGGTGGCGGGTCAGGCGCTGGTCGCCGCGGGCCGTACCACCGACGGCGAGCGCCCGGTCCACTCGCTGCACGCCTACTTCCTGCGACCGGGCCGTCCCGGTGTGCCGATCGTCTACCAGGTGGAGCGGGTCCGGGACGGCCGGTCCTTCACCACCCGCCGGGTGACCGCGATCCAGGAGGGCCGGACGATCTTCAATCTGACCGCCTCCTTCCACCGCCCGGAGCAGGGGAGCATCGAGCACCAGCTGCCGCCCCGGCTGAGCTTCCCCGACCCGGAGACCCTGCCCTCGGTCACCGAGGAGATCCGCGAGCACCTCGGTGCCCTGCCGGAGGCGCTGGAGCGGATGGCCCGCCGTCAGCCGTTCGACATCCGCTATGTCGACCGGCTGCGCTGGACCCCGGAGGAGATCAAGGAGAAGGAGTCCGATCCGCGCAGCGCGGTCTGGATGCGCGCGGTGGGCCCGATGGGTGATGACCCGCTCGTCCATACCTGTGCTCTGACCTACGCCAGTGACATGACCCTGCTGGACGCGGTGCGTATCCCCGTGGAACCGCTGTGGGGGGTCGCACGCGGGTACGACATGGCCTCCCTGGACCACGCCATGTGGTTCCACCGTCCCTTCCGGGTGGACGAGTGGTTCCTGTACGACCAGGAGTCCCCCATCTCCACCGGCGGCCGGGGCCTGGCCCGCGGCCGGATCTACAACCGCGCGGGCGAACTGCTGGTCTCGGTGGTGCAGGAGGGCCTCTTCCGTCCCCTGGACAGCTGAGGACCCCCGGGCCGGCGGCACACCCGTACCGCGCGGCCCGTACCCGCCCTGACGCCGGTACGCCCGTGCCCCTCGTACGGGAGTGCCGCGCCGGTTCCGCGGGGACGGGTCCGGCGCGGCGCGGCCGTACGGAAGAGCACCACGGAGCCCGTCCGTACGGGGGGGCGGGACCCACCAAAAGACACCGCGGCACACCGGCACACCGGCACACCGGAGGACACCGGGAAGCACGGCCGCGCGCTCAGCGGATCGGCAGGCCCGTCAGGGTGCGGGCGATGACCAGCCGCTGGATCTCGCTCGTCCCTTCGAAGATCGTGTAGATAGCCGCGTCCCGGTGCATCCGCTCCACCGGGTACTCCCGGGTGAACCCGTTTCCGCCCAGGACCTGGATCGCCATCGCGGTGACATCCCGGGCCACCTCGCTGGCGTACAGCTTCGACATCGACCCCTCGGCGGCGGTGAACGGCTTTCCCGTCGCCGCCATCCAGGACGCCCGCCACACCAGCAGCCGGGCGGCGTCGATGCGGGTGCGGGCGTCGGCGAGCGGGAAGGCGACCCCCTGGTTGTCGATGATCGGGCGGCCGAACTGGGTGCGGGTCCCCGCGTACTCCAGGGCGACCTCGTAGGCGGCGCGGGCGGTGCCCACCGCCATCGCGCCCACGGCGGGACGGGACGCCTCGAAGGTCGCCATCGCCGCGTTCCGCACCCGCTCGCCCCCGCCCCGCTCCCGCTCCCGGGCCCGGGCCAGCCGCTCGTCCAGCCGCTCCTTGCCGCCGAGCAGACAGTGCCCCGGGACCCGGACATCGGTCAGGACCACCTCGGCGGTGTGTGAGGCGCGGATGCCGTGCTTGCGGAACTTCTGCCCCTGGGCCAGACCGGGGGTGCCCGGTGGCACGATGAAGGAGGCGTGCCCCTTGGACCCCAGCGCCGGATCGACCGCCGCGACGACGACGTGCACATGGGCGATACCGCCGTTGGTGGCCCAGGTCTTGGTGCCGTTGAGCACCCACTCGTCGCGTACCGCGTCATAGACCGCGCGGGTGCGCATCGCGGCCACGTCCGAACCCGCGTCCGGCTCGGAGGAGCAGAACGCGGCGAGCTTCACCGCGCCGGGATCGCCGTACATCTGCGGGACCCAGGTGCCGATCTGCTCCTCGGTCCCGTTGGCGAGCACCCCGACGGCGGCCAGCCCGGTCCCCACGATCGACAGGGCGATCCCGGCATCACCCCAGAACAGCTCCTCCATGGCCAGCGGGATGCCGAGCCCCGTGGGGTCGAAGAACTGCTGGGCGTAGAAGTCGAGCGAGTAGATGCCGGCCTTGGCCGCCTCCTGGATCACCGGCCAGGGCGTCTCCTCCCGCTCGTCCCACTCCGCCGCGGCCGGGCGCATCACCTCGGCGGCGAAGCCATGGAGCCAGTCGCGGATCTGCGTCTGCTCCTCGTTGAGCTCGAACATCTCTCCCAGCCTTCTTCTCTGCGGCTGTTCACCCACGGGCCCGCGCCTGGGGTACTTCCGGCGCGGCCCTCCGGCTCACCACCGACCTCGGGCAGAGCGAACGTCACACGGAGCTGATCCCCGGCGGACCATCCACGGGGAGCCCAGCAGCCAGCGGCCGGCCGACGCGCACCCCCGGGCGAGTTACTCCCGGTAACGGCAGTCTGTTACCCGGCGGTAAAGCCTGTCAACCGCCCCCGGCCGATCTCCGGAAGGCACGGCCGGGGTGTTAGTTTGCGCAGGCGTCACGCAATCGCACGGGCGGGGAGACAGAGCCATGGAGACCACACAGCACTCCACCGACCGGGGCCGGCCGGTCGACCAGCGCCGCCGTGAACTGCTCGAAGCGGCGGACCGGGTGGTGCTCCGGGACGGCCCACAGGCGTCCATGAACGCCATCGCGGCGGAGGCGGGCATCACGAAACCGATCCTGTACCGCCACTTCGGCGACAAGGGCGGCCTGTACCGCGCCCTGGCCCGGCGGCACACCGACGCCCTCCTGGAGTCCCTGCGCGCGGCCCTGGACGCGCCCGCCGAGCGCCGCGAACGGGTCGAGGCGACCCTCGACACCTACCTCGCCGCCATCGAGGCCCGGCCCCAGGTGTACCGCTTCCTGATGCACCCGGCCGAGGTAGCGCCCACGGCGGACTCCGGCGGCGGCGAACCGGGCTTCGACGTCGGACGCCACTCGGCACCGCTGCTGCGGCGGCTCGGCGAGGAACTGGCGCAGGTCATACACGAGCGGGTCGAACTGGGCCCGGACGGAGAGCGGCTGGCCCGGGTCTGGGGCCACGGGATCGTCGGCATGATGCACGCCGCCGGGGACTGGTGGCTCGGTGAACGCCCCTGCACCCGGCGGGAACTGGTGGCCAGCCTGGCGGATCTGCTCTGGGGACGGCTGGCGGCCGTGGCCGACCGCGCGGGCGGCCCCGGCTTCTGAACCGTACGTACGGGTTTCGCCGTGGACATACGGGTTCGTACGGGTGTCATACGAGGTCATCCGTGGCCCGCGCGACGGGCGCGGTCCACGGGGAACAGGCGCGCCGGTCAGGGCCAGACGTGCTCGGGGGACGGACCCTGCCCCCAGCCCGCGCGCCGGACCTGGCGCAGCAGCCGGGCGCGGCGCCAGCCGGTGAGGCGGTCCGCGTAGATCCGGCCCTCCAGATGGTCGTACTCGTGCTGGAGACAGCGGGCGAAGTACCCGGTGCCCTCGATCCGCACCGGGTCGCCGTCGACCGTCGTCCCGGTCAGGACGGCGCGGTCGAACCGTTCCGTGCCCGCTTCGAGCCCCGGCAGCGACAGACAGCCCTCCGGGCCGCGCAGCACGATCCCGTCCGCCGCCTCCAGGACCGGATTGACGATGTGTCCGAGATGGCGCACCTCGTCGTCGTCCGGGCAGTCGTAGACGAAGACCCGCAGCCCCACCCCCACCTGGGGCGCGGCGATGGCGACGCCCCGGCGCGCGTACATGGTGGCGAAGAGGTCCTCGACCAGCTCGCGCAGGGCGGGCCCGGAGTCGGTGACGGGTTCGCACGGGGTGTGCAGCACCGGATCACCGAGCGGACTCATCGGCCGCACGCGTCCAGAACTGCCGGGGATCAGCCGTTTTCGCATGGGCGTAAGCGTACGGTCGGTCAGGGCGGCCGCCGTCGGCGGTGGTGCCGAGGTTCGGGCAGCCGCCGGGACCTGGATAGGCTGGGGCGGACCGATGCAAGGAGGATCAAGGACGATGTCAGGCAACTCGGAGCCACTGACGCCGCGTGCGAAGCTCGCCGTGACGGCGGGCAGAGCCGCAGCCGCCGTGTCGCGTGCCGCCGGTCGCGGCAGCGGGTCGGTGATCGGCGGCCGGGTCGCGCTCAAACTCGACCCGGATCTGCTGGGCAGGCTGGCGCAGCACCTGGACGTCGTCCTCGTGTCGGCGACGAACGGCAAGACCACCACCACCCGGCTGATCGCCGAGGCCCTGCGCGCGGCGGGCCCCGTGGTCTCCAACGCGCTCGGCGCGAACATGCCCGCCGGGATCACCTCCGCCCTCGCCGGGGGCTCGGACGCCAAGTTCGGCGTCATCGAGGTCGACGAGAAGTACCTGGCCGGAGTGGCGCGCGATGTGACACCCAAGGCCATCGCGCTGCTCAACCTCTCCCGCGACCAGCTCGACCGCGCCGCCGAAACCCGGATGCTCGCCGAGAAGTGGCGCGAGGGCCTCGCCGGTTCCAAGGCGATCGTCATCGCCAACGCGGACGACCCGCTGGTGGTCTGGGCCGCCTCCTCCTCCCCGCAGGTGGTCTGGGTCGCCGCCGGCCAGGAGTGGAAGGACGACGCCTGGTCCTGCCCCGCCTGCGGCGGTGTGATGCAGCGCCCCGGCGACGACTGGTTCTGCGGCGAGTGCGGCTTCCGCCGTCCCGCCCCGAGCTGGGTACTGAACGGGGACTACGTCCTCGACCCGCACGGTTCCGCCTGGCCGATCCGGCTCCAGCTCCCCGGCCGCGCCAACAAGGCGAACGCGGCGTCCTCCGCCGCCGTCGCCGCCTGCTTCGGGGTGCCGCCGCAGGTCGCGCTGGAGCGGATGTACGCGGTCCAGGCCGTCGCGGGCCGCTATGACGTCGTCACCTTCGAGGGGCGCGAACTGCGGCTGCTGCTGGCGAAGAACCCGGCCGGCTGGCTGGAGACCTTCTCGCTGATCGACCCGCCGCCGACCCCGGTGATCCTCTCCGTCAACGCCCGGGGCGCCGACGGTACGGACACCTCCTGGCTCTGGGACGTCGACTACACCCGGCTCGCCGGTCACCCGATCTTCGTCATCGGTGACCGCAGGCTCGACCTGGCGGTCCGGCTGGAGGTCGCGGGGCTCGACTTCCGGGTCTGCGACACGGTCGACCAGGCCGTCTCCATGGCGCCCCCCGGACGGATCGAGCTGATCGCCAACTACACCGCCTTCCAGGACGTCCGCCGCCGCGTGGGCAACTGACCCGGACCGACTCTGAGGAATCTTGAGCATGAGCGACAGCAGCCTGCGGCTGGTCTGGGTCTACCCGGACCTGCTCAGCACCTACGGCGACCAGGGCAACGCGCTGGTCGTGGAGCGCCGGGCGCGGCAGCGCGGACTCGACGTCCAGCGGCTGGACGTCCGCAGCGACCAGGCCATCCCCACCTCCGGTGACATCTACCTCGTCGGCGGCGGCGAGGACCGGCCCCAGCGGCTCGCCTCCGAGCGGCTGCGCCGCGACGGCGGGCTCAACCGGGCCGCCGAGAACGGCGCGATCATCTTCTCCGTCTGCGCCGGTTACCAGATCCTCGGCCACGAGTTCATCAACGACCTCGGGGAGCGCGAGCCGGGCCTCGGCCTGATCGACGTGGTCTCCACCCGGGGCGAGGGCGAGCGCTGCGTCGGCGACGTCCTGGCGGACATCGACCCCCGGTTCGGGCTGCCGCAGCTCACCGGGTTCGAGAACCATCAGGGCGTCACCCACCTCGGCCCCACCGCCCGCCCGTTCGCCCGCACCATCATCGGGCGCGGCAACGGGACCGGGGACGGGACGGAGGGCGCGTACAACGACACCGTGTTCGGCACGTATATGCACGGGCCGGTGATGGCGCGGAACCCGCAGATCGCGGATCTGCTGCTGAAGCTGGCGCTGGATGTGAACGCGCTGCCGCCGACGGATGACCGCTGGTACGACGCGCTCCGCCAGGAACGCATCACCTCCGCCACCCAGTCCCCCTCCTGACGCCCCGGTCCGCCCGCGGGCCCGCCCACCCCGGTGGGCCCGGGGCCCCGGACCCGGGGCCCGTGTCCCAGTGGGCGGACGGGCCATTCGGTGGAGGCGGCGCACCGCCGGTAGGGTGACCGTGATCCAGCCGGACGACGTGGTCCGGAAGTCGGCCCACGTTGCAAAGGTTCCGGGCTATGCGTATTGGTGTGCTCACCTCCGGCGGCGACTGCCCCGGCCTGAACGCCGTCATCCGCTCCGTCGTCCACCGCGCCGTCGTCGACCACGGCGACGAGGTCATCGGCTTCCACGACGGCTGGCGCGGCCTGCTGGAGTGCGACTACCGCAAGCTGGACCTGGACGCGGTCGGCGGGATCCTGGCCCGTGGCGGCACGATCCTGGGCTCGTCCCGGGTCCGCCCGGAGCATCTGCGCGATGGTGTGGAGCGGGCGAAGGGCCATGTCGCGGACCTGGGTCTGGACGCGATCATCCCGATCGGCGGCGAGGGCACGCTGAAGGCGGCCCATCTGCTCTCGGAGGCGGGGCTGCCGATCGTCGGCGTTCCCAAGACCATCGACAACGACATCGCCGCGACGGATGTGACCTTCGGTTTCGACACCGCGGTCGGGGTCGCCACGGAGGCGCTGGACCGGTTGAAGACGACCGCCGAGTCCCATCAGCGGGTGCTGATCGTGGAGGTCATGGGGCGGCACACCGGCTGGATCGCGCTGCACTCGGGCATGGCGGCCGGCGCCCACGCCATCGTGGTTCCCGAGCGTCCGTTCGACATCGAGGAGCTGACCCGCCGGGTCGGCGCGCGGTTCGAGGCGGGCAAGCGGTTCGCGATCGTGGTGGTCGCGGAGGGTGCCAAGCCGCGCGTGGGTTCGATGGCCTGGGACGAGGGCCGCAAGGATGTCTACGGCCATGAGCGCTTCGCGGGGGTCGCCCGTCAGCTCTCCGTGGAGCTGGAGGAGCGTCTCGGCAAGGAGGCGCGTCCGGTGATCCTCGGCCATGTCCAGCGCGGTGGCACTCCGACGGCGTACGACCGGGTGCTGGCGACCCGTTTCGGCTGGCACGCGGTGGAGGCGGCGCACCGGGGCGAGTTCGGGATGCTCACGGCGCTGCGCGGTAACGAGATCACGATGGTGGAGCTGGCGCGGGCCGTGGAGACGCTGAAGACGGTTCCGGCCGAGCGGTACGCCGAGGCGGAGTGCGTGCTCTGACCGCCGCGCCGCACCCCGATACCGCCCCCGGTCGCTGTCGCGGCCGGGGGCGGTTCTAGTCTGGACCGGCAAGCGGACAAACCCACCTCGAACTACACCGGGAGCCGGCGGATGGATCACAGCGGGCACGGCATGAACATGGACATGGACATGCCGCCGTTCACGCTGGGACGGGGGCTGGAGCTCTCCCCCGACCCGTTCTTCCTGACGGGCTGTCTGCTCGCACTGGCGCTGTACGGCTGGGGCGTGCTGCGGCTGCGGCGGCGCGGGGACGCCTGGCCGATCGGCCGGACGCTGTTCTTCGTGGCCGGTGTGGCGACGGTCCTGCTGGCGATGTGCACCAAGCTCAACGACTACGGCATGGTCATGTTCAGCGTGCATATGGTGCAGCACATGATCATCAGCATGGTCTCCCCCATCCTGCTGCTGCTCGGCGCCCCGGTGACGCTGGCGCTGCGCGCCCTGCCGGTGGCGGGCCGGGGCCGCAAGGGGCCGCGCGAGGTGCTGCTGGCGCTGCTGCACAGCCGCTATATGAAGGTGATCACCCACCCGGCCTTCACCATCCCGCTCTTCATCGCGAGCCTGTACGCGCTCTACTTCACCCCGCTCTTCGACACCCTGATGGCGTCACGGACCGGCCATGTGGCGATGATGATCCACTTCCTCGCCACCGGCCTGGTCTTCTTCTGGCCGATCATGGGCGTGGACCCGGGTCCGCACCGTCCGGGTTATGTCATGCGGATGCTGGAGCTGTTCGCGGGCATGCCGTTCCACGCGTTCTTCGGCATCGCGCTGATGATGGCGAGCGAACCGATGGTGGAGAGCTACGCCAGCCCGCCCGCCTCCCTCGGCATCGACGCGCTGGCCGACCAGCACGCGGCGGGCGGGATCGCCTGGGCGTTCAGCGAGGTCCCGTCGGTGCTGGTGCTGCTCGCGCTGCTCTTCCAGTGGTACCGCTCCGAGGAGCGCCAGGCCCGCCGCAAGGACCGCGCCGCCGACCGGGACGGGGACAAGGAGCTGGAGGCGTACAACGCCTATCTCGCCTCCCTCCACTCCCGCCAGGGGTAGCGCACCCGGGCGGTAGCGCGAAGGCCGTCCCCCGGGTGACGATGACCTTCGGCGGCCAGGGCCGTCCTTCGGCCAAGGAGGGCGTATATGTCCGGTTCCACGAAGACGATGGGAGTGCTGACGGTCGCGACCCTGGTGGTCGTGACCGCCTACACGGTGGCGCTCGGGAGCAACGGCTGGCTCTGGTTCGGCTGGGTGGTGCTGGGCCTGGTCACGATCGGTGTGGTCGCCTCGCGCGGCGGCTGACGGGACCGCCGCGGCCGCCGCGTCCCCGTATCCGTACGTCTGTGACTCCGCGTGTGCCAGGCGTACGGATACGGGTACGCCGACGGGCTCACGGCGGCGCCGGGAGGGCGTGCGGCGGCGCGGTGAGGCGCGGAAGCCACTCGGTCTCGGTCACCCGGCGGCTGAACCAGATGACCTTGCCGGTCGGGGTGGCGCGGGTGCCCCAGGTGTCGCTGAGCAGAGCGACGGTGGCGAGCCCGCCGCGCGGTGGCCGGGCGTCGTCCGGCGACGGCGGTGACGGCAGCGCGGGCAGGGTCGGGTCGTGGTCGGCGACGGAGGCGACCAGAAGGCGTCCGGTCCAGCGCAGCTCCACCTCGCAGAGCTTGTCGCCGCTGACATGGCGGACGACGTTGGTGAGCAGTTCCCCGACGGCGCGGCAGACGGGGACGGTGTGGGGGTCGAGCCTCCAGTAGCGCAGATGGGCGGCGAGGATGCGCCCTATCTGGGGGATCCGTTCGACGGTGGCCGGTACTTCCAGGGCGTATCGGCGGGCGGCCGTGACGTACATGACCGTGGCTCCTTGTTCCGCGGTCGGCCGACTCCTCGGACCACGGACCCCCGAGTGCGAAGAGTGACCGCGTACCGCATATGGGTCACTGCCCAGAGTGACGGCGGGCGCCCTGGTCCGCAACAGATCACCCGGCTGGCCCGCGCCCTCCCGGCGGCGCCGGCCGTCAGGGCTCCGGTGCCGCTCGGCGGGAGCGGCCGAACGCGAGCCGGAGCAGACGCCGCCACTCCACCGGCGGGGCGGCCACGGGGACGGTCGCGCGGTCGCGCGGCACCCGCACCCGCAGCGCACCAGGACGCAGCGCGCACACGACCGGAGTGGGCAGCCGCAGCGCCTCACCGTCCACCGCCACGGAGATCTCCCCGACCTCCGCCCCCGCCACGGTCACCTCCACCCGCCGCGCGGTCAGCACGGTCAGCCCACGGGACTGGGCGCCCCGCACCGCCAGGTCGGCGGCCTGCGCCGCGCCCTCCACCCGGATCGCGAGCACCCCCAGCTCACCCGAGTCCAGCCGCGGTCTGCGCCCGGTGCCACCGAGCACATCGGGCGAGAGATACGGGTTGTTGCTGACCAGCAGCGCCCGCTGGGACGACAGCGGCGTGTCGTCCGCCCGCGCCTCCAGCCGCCGGACGCCCTCGCCGACCAGCAGGTCCGGCATGAGGTCGAGCGCCGTGCCCGCCTTGGCGTCGCGGTAGTCGGGGTGCTGGACCACATCGGCGTACACCCCGAACGAGACCGTGTTGACAAACGCGCGGCCCGCGACCACACCGAGGTCGACCCGCACGTCCTCGCCGTCGGTGAGCGCGTCCAGGGCGCGGGCCGGGTCGGCGCGGTCGAGGCCGAGATCCAGGGCGAAGTGGTTGCGGGTACCGGCCGGGATGACAAGGAACGGCAGATCGTGTTCGGCGGCGACGGCCGCGACGAGGGCCTGGGTACCGTCGCCGCCCGCCACCCCCAGCAGATCCGCTCCCCCGGCGACCGCCGCGCGGGCCAGCGCGGCCACATCGGCCGGGGCGCCGGGGTCGAGCAGGATCACCCGCGCGCCCCGTTCGCGGGCCCGGTCGGCCAGCCCGAACCGGCCCACCTTGCCGCCACCGGACCTCGGGTTCATGATCAGCACCGGTCGCCCCGGCCGGTGCGCGGCGACCGCGCGCCGCTCCCGCCGTGGATCCGACCGGCGCAGCGCCGCCCTGGCACAGGCCAGGGCCAGCGCCCAGCAGACGGCCAGCAGGAGCGCCGTGAGCCAGAGGCCCTCGACGGTGAAGAGCACCAGGACGAGCACGGGTGCCGCGACCGCCACGGCCGCCCCGAACAGGCGCACCACGCCCCGGTAGGCCAGGAGCCACCACACACCGGCGGCGCAGACGACCACCCCGAGCAGCCCGGCGGCGGCGACCACGAGCCCGGTCTCGCCCAGCGCCACCACCAGCACCACGAGGACACCCACCGCCGCCAGCACGGCGAGCCGCGCCAGCAGTCGGGCGGCCGCGCCCCCGCCGCCGCTCTCCGCCTGGCCCATCGCGCGTCCCGTCTCCCGTCTCCTGATGCCCGCCCGCCCCGCCGCCCGCCTCCGACGCCCGTCCGGTACGCCGCCCGTCCGGTACGCCGCCCGTCCGGTACGCCGCCCGTCCGGTACGCGGGTACGCCGGTACGTCACGCCAATCTGCCCGCCGCCGGGCCGGGGAGCACCCCGGCGGGGCTGGGCGGGTGAGCATCGGAACCTTCCCGGCGCCTCCTGCCGTTCGTCCCGTCCCCGAGGATCCGGCCACCCTCCGTCGATCGCCCCGCCCGGGACGGTGGCGGGTGCGCCATGGCCCACGGAGGCAGGGCGGCGACGGCCGCGCGGAGCGGCTTCCCGGGCGCACGAGCCGGGCGCCGGATGCCGGGACGCCCCGGCGGTGGTATCCAACACGGGGCGGACGCCCCGGGGGTGTGCGTACGATCGGACCGGAACCCGCCCGGCGGCCGGGCCGCCGGAGAACGGCCCGGGCGGCGAGCGGGATCCGGCACGCGCCATGACGGCGGCCGCGACGGCCACGAACGGCCACGAACGGCCACGAACGGCCACGAACAGGGTCGGCCGCCGCCACCCGCCCCGGCCGGGGCACCGCGCCCGGGTCTGGGAGAGCCTCCGCAGACCGCCGAGACCGACGAAGTGGGAGCGCCGTGTTCTACCACCTGCTGAAGCACGTCGTCCTGGGGCCATTGCTGAAGCTGCTGTTCCGTCCTCGGATCGAGGGCCTGGAACACATTCCCGAGGAGGGCGCGGCGATCATCGCGGGAAACCATCTGTCCTTCTCGGACCACTTCCTGATGCCCGCGATCCTCAGACGGCGGATCACCTTCCTGGCCAAGGCGGAGTACTTCACCGGCCCGGGGGTGAAGGGCCGGCTGACCGCCGCGTTCTTCCGCAGCGCCGGTCAGATCCCGGTGGACCGCTCCGGCAAGGAGGCCGGGCGGGCGGCGATCCGCGAGGGCCTGGGCGTGCTCGCCAAGGGGGAGCTGCTCGGCATCTACCCGGAGGGCACCCGCTCCCACGACGGGCGGCTCTACAAGGGCAAGGTCGGGGTCGCGGTGATGGCGCTGACGGCGGGGGTGCCGGTGGTCCCCTGCGCGATGGTGGGCACCTTCGAGATCCAGCCCCCCGGCCAGGTGCTGCCGAGGATCCGCCGGGTCACGGTCCGCTTCGGCGAGCCGCTGGACTTCTCCCGGTACGCGGGGATGGAGAACGAGAGGACGGCGGTCCGCGCGGTCACGGACGAGATCATGTACGCGATCCTCACCCTCTCCGGACAGGAGTACGTGGACCGGTACGCGGCCGAGGTGAAGGCGGAGCTGGAACAGACGAAGAAGAAGTGAGGAGGGAGTGAGGCAGGAGCGGGGCGGAGGGCGGCGGCCCCTTCCTGAGCCCGGGGCACCTGTGACGGATCGCGCCGGGCCCGCGCGTCCCGTCGCCCGGCATCCGTTCAGGGCCCGGCCGCGTCCAGCAGCCCCCGCAGTGCCCGCGCGTCCGGCGCCACCGCCGTGACCAGGTAGGCGGGGCCCGCCAGCGGAGTGAGTACGGCGCTGTCGCCGAACGTCCGTGGCGCGGGCGGCCGGCCGGCCAGCGCGGGGTCGACCACCAGCAGCTGGCCCACGGCCCGGTGCCCGCCGAGGACCGCGCCGCCGTCCCAGCCGGGCGCTCCCGGACCGTACCGGGTCTCCTGGTCGAGCAGCGGGCGTCCGGCGCGGCGCACGGTGAGCCGGGCGGCGAGATCACCGGGCGGCTCGCCGTACCGGCCGAGGATCTGCTCCTCGCGCAGCACGAGCCGGGCGCCCGCCGCCAGCGTCACCTCGGTGCGGGCCCGCAGCGCGCTGCCGTGGGCCGAGATGAGCTGCTGGGGCAGCCAGCGCAGTTCGGCGCCGTCGGCGATCCGCAGCCGTACGTCGTAGTGGGCGGGCGCGCCCCCTGGCCCCGGCAGGGCGAGGGTGGCGGCGGCGGTGGTGACCTCCAGCAGGGCCCCCTCCGCCACCTCGGCCTCGACGGTGAGCCGGTCACCGCCCAGGGGCGCGCTCATCGCGCCGACGAGGGTGACCCGGGAGTGCGCGCGGTCGGCGCCGCCGCGGGTACGGCGCGGCGCCAGGGGCCCCTCACCGCGCAGGACCGGCACTCCCTCGCGGGTGGCGACGATCCGCGCGGTCGCCCGTACCCCGGTGCGCGGACGGTCGCTCACCCGGCCCACGCGGCGAGCCGTCCGGTGATCCACGCGGCGACCGGGCCGACCCCGCCGCCGTGGCCGCCCTCCTCCCCCGCCCCGCGCAGCGAGGTGAAGACGACGGGCAGTTCCCCGCGCTGCTCCCTCGCGTCGCGCGCCATCCGGCCGAGGTCGGAACCGACATGGGGGGCCAGATCGGTCTTGTTGACGACGAGGAGGTCGGCGGTGGTGACCCCGGGGCCGCCCTTGCGCGGGATGTCGTCCCCGCCCGCGACGTCGATGACGAAGATCTGGGCGTCGACCAGCCCGCGCGAGAAGGTCGCGGTCAGATTGTCCCCGCCGGATTCCACGAGGACCAGGTCGAGCGGTCCCGTCTCCTCCTCCAGTTCCTCGACCGCTTCCAGGTTGGCCGAGATGTCGTCGCGGATCGCGGTGTGGGGGCAGGCCCCGGTCTCCACGGCCCGGATCCGCTCGGCGGGCAGCACGGCCGCCCGCAGCAGGAACTCGGCGTCCTCCCGGGTGTAGATGTCGTTGGTCACCACCCCGATCTCGTACCGTCCGCGCAGTGCCGCGCAGAGCGCGGCCACGGTCGCCGTCTTCCCTGATCCCACGGGCCCCCCGAGCCCCACCCGCAGCGCCCTGCGCCGCCCGTCGGGCCGCCGGGCGTCGGCGCTGATGGCCTCGGGGTGCTCACGGGTGTGGTGGAGATGCATGGGGTGCTCCTCGGGTTTGTGACCAGACAGGTGGTGGTGTCGGTACGGGGGGCCGCGGCCCTCCGTACGCAGGCGCGTACGGGCGCGGGCACGGGGTTCGCGCGGCGGCGCCCGGCGTCACGAGGCGAACAGCCGGACCGGCCAGGCCGCGTGCTGTTCGGCCGTGATGTCGAGCAGGGGCGCGGAGGCGGCGGGCAGCGCCGGGATGCCCCCGCGCGCTGCGGCGGTGGCGCGGGCCGCCGTCTCGTCCAGCTCCGGTGCGAGAGCGGCGAGGACGGCCGTGGCCTCGAACGGATCGAGCCCCAGCAGCCGGACGGCGGCGGTCGCCGGGGAACTGACGGACTCGTAGACGGCGCAGTGGGCGGCGTCCCCGGGCCCCAGACCGGCGGCGCGGGCGGTCAGCCCGAGGACGACGGGCTGATGGGCGCCGCGCGGCCGGGCGGCGGCGAGCGCGTCGAGTTCCGCGCTGGGCCAGACGGCGCGGGCGGCACGCGTGAGCTGCCGGCCCAGCCGCCGGGCCACCGCGCGCAGCGCGGGTGAGGGGGTGCGGGCGTCGGCCGCCTCGTCCAGGTCCAGCGGATCCTCCTCCCCCAGCGCGGCGGCGGCCGCGAGGGCCGCCGAGGTGAGTCCGGCGGTGTGCAGCCGCCCCTGGCAGAAGGCGGCGAGTCCGGCCGCGTCACGGACCCGGCCCGCCGCGACGGCGGCCTCGACCCCGCCGGAGTGGGCGTGACCTCCCGCGGGGAACCGCCCGTCGGCGAGGACGAGCAGGGCGGCACGGGCGTTCATGATCACCTCGACGGGCTCGGGGCGGGGCGGGGCGGGGCGGCGGGACGACGCTCGGTGGTCGGGCCGGGAAGAGGACCGGGAGGAGCGACCGGAGGGACAGGATTCAGAAGAGGAAGTAGCGCTGGGCCATCGGCAGTTCGGCGGCGGGCTCGGGCTCGACCCGTTCGCCGTCGATGGTCACCGTGAAGGTGTCCGCGTCGACCTCGACCCGGGGCAGCGCGTCGTTCTCCCGCATATCCGCCTTGCCGAGCCGCCGGGTGCTGGTGATGGGGACACAGGGCTTCGCCAGGCCCAGCCGTTCGGCCAGCCCGTCCTCGATCGCCGCCGCCGAGGTGAAGGTGAGCGAGCCGTGCGCGGCGGCCCGCCCCAGCGCGCCGAACATGGGCCGGGGGAAGACCGGCTGCGGAGTGGGGATGGAGGCGTTGGCGTCGCCCATCTGGGCGTGGGCGATCTGGCCGCCCTTGAGCACCAGCAGCGGGCGGACACCGAAGAAGGCGGGCTCCCACAGCACCAGGTCGGCGAGTTTCCCGGGCTCCACCGAGCCGATATGGCGGTCGAGGCCCTGGGCGACGGCGGGGTTGATGGTGTACTTCGCGACGTAGCGCCGGATGCGGTGGTTGTCGGCGCGCCCGTCCCCGGGCAGGGCGCCACGGCGGCGCTTCATCACATGCGCGGTCTGCCAGGTGCGCAGCACCACCTCGCCGATCCGGCCCATGGCCTGGGAGTCGGAGGAGATGATCGAGATCGCGCCGAGGTCGTGCAGGATGTCCTCGGCCGCGATGGTGGAGGGCCGGATCCGGGACTCGGCGAAGGCGAGGTCCTCGGGGACGGCCGGGTTGAGGTGGTGACAGACCATCAGCATGTCGAGGTGCTCCTCGACGGTGTTGACGGTGTGCGGCCGGGTCGGATTGGTGGAGCTGGGCAGCACATGGGGCGCGCCGACGACCGTGATGATGTCGGGCGCGTGCCCTCCGCCCGCGCCCTCGGTGTGGTAGGCGTGCAGGGTGCGGCCCGCGACGGCGGCGAGGGTGTCCTGGACGAATCCGGCCTCGTTGAGGGTGTCGGTGTGGATGGCGAGCTGGACCCCGGTCTCCTCACAGACCCCCAGACAGGTGTCGATGACGGCGGGGGTGGCCCCCCAGTCCTCATGGATCTTGAACCCGACCGCCCCGCCCCGGAGTTGGGAGTGGAGGGCGTCCCGTGAGGTGGTGCTGCCCTTGCCGAGCAGCCCGATGTTCACGGGCTGGCCGTCGAGCGCCTCCAGCATCCGGGCGAGATGCCAGGGACCGGGGGTGACGGTGGTCGCCTTGCTCCCCTCGGCGGGGCCGGTGCCGCCGCCCACGAGCGTGGTGACACCGGTGGCCAGGGCCTGTTCGATCAGGGTGGGCGAGATGAAGTGGACATGGGCGTCGACGGCACCCGCCGTGACGATCCTGCCGTTGCCCGAGATGATCTCGGTCTCGGGTCCGACCACCAGCTCCGGGTGGACCCCGTCCATGGTGTCCGGGTTGCCCGCCTTGCCGATGCCGGTGATCCGGCCGTCACGGATGCCGATGTCGGCCTTGACCACACCCCAGTGGTCGATGATCACCGCGCCGGTGATCACGGTGTCGGGCGCGCCGTCGGCGCGCGCGGCGCGGGCCTGGCCCATGGACTCCCGCAGCACCTTGCCGCCGCCGAAGACGGCCTCGTCGCCCGCGCGGCCGGGGCCACCGCAGCGGTCCTCCTCGATCTCGGCGAGGAGATCGGTGTCGGCGAGCCTGATCCGGTCACCCGTGGTGGGTCCGTAGAGGTCGGCGTAGGCCACCCGGTCCAGCTCAGCCATCGAGCGGCCCTCCCGTCTCGCCGCGCAGTCCGGGCACGATCCGCCGTCCGCCGATGGGGACGAGGGCGACCTCCACCGGGATCCCGGGCTCACAGCGCACGGCGGTGCCCGCCGGGATGTCGAGCCGTCGTCCCCGCGCGGCGGCGCGGTCGAAGTCGAGGCCCGGATTGGCCTCCGCGAAGTGGTAGTGGGAGCCGATCTGCACGGGCCGGTCGGCCGTGTTGACGACGACGAGGGTGATGCGCGCGGCCTGGTGACCCGCGTTGAGCGGGACCGGCGTATCGGCGTGGAGGATCTCCCCGGGGATCATCGGCGCGGCCCGCTCAGACGATGGGGTGGTGGACGGTGACGAGCTTGGTTCCGTCCGGGAAGGTCGCCTCGACCTGGACGTCATGGATCATCTCGGGCACGCCCTCCATGACCTCGGCGCGCCGCACGACCTCCCGTCCTGAGGCCATCAGATCGGCGACGGACCGCCCGTCGCGGGCGCCTTCGAGGACATGGGCGGTGATGAGGGCGACCGTCTCGGGGTGGTTGAGCGGCACCCCGCGCGCCCGGCGGCGCTCGGCGACGTCGGCGGCCACATGGATCAGCAGTCGCTCGCGCTCGTGCGGGGAGAGTCTCATCCGTCCACCTCACTGTCCGTCCGGCCTCCGGCGGGCCGGGGTGAACGGTAGGCGGGGAGTTTTTCGTCCGCGTTAACTGTCGTTCGCGAGAGGGACGGGAGGGACGGGAGGGACCGGAGCCGGGGCGGGCGCGGAAGGCCACGGGAGCCGGGGCGGGGCGGGAGCCGGGGCGGGGCCCGCGGTACGGGCTCGCCGTGTTCTCGCGGCACCGGTCCGCCCGCCCTGCCGCGCGGCGGCCCTCAACCGCCCGGGTCACCCCCCTCAGAGGAACGGCGTGACACCGCCGTACGGATCATCCGCCGCCCGGCACGTCGGGGCGGCGGTGTTCGGCCGTGAGACCGAAGCGGGACCGTTCGGCGGGGGCGCCGGGGGTGACCCGGCTCAGGGTGGAGATGGTGCCGACGATCTGCTCCCCCGCCGCCTCCGGCTGCTCTTCGAGCCGCTCCAGATCGGCGGCGGAGACCAGCGCCACCAGCGGCTTACCGTGCCGGGTCACCACGACGCGCTCACCGCCGTACACCACGCGGTTGATCAGATCGGCGAGCTCCGCTCGGGCTTGCGTCACCGGAATCTCGTAGGCCATGCCCCCAGCTTAATCGGCGACGCCGGGCACCACACCGGTCATGACCGCCTTTGAATTCGCAGGTCAGCGGCGGTTTGGCCGGGAAACGGCAGCGCGCGGTGGCGCGAAGGGGCCAACCGGCCCCGACCTTGCCCGTCCGGCCCCGGCCCCGCGCGCCCGGCCCCGGCCGCACTCCGGCCGGGCAGCCCGTCCCGGACTCCTGTCCGGAAAACCCCTTCCCCCATTCTGTACGTCCTGTACATTTTTTACGCCGAGACGAAGGAGACGTCATGCACCGCCCCGCCGCGCGCCATGTCCTGCCGGAGTTCACCGAGCGCACCTCCCAGGGGGTGCGCACCCTCGACCCCTACTCCAAGCTGCTGGCGGAACGCATCGTCATGCTCGGGACCGCTGTCGACGACACGGCGGCCAACGACGTCATCGCCCAACTCCTCTACCTGGAGTACGCCCAGCCGGACCGGCACCTCTCGCTGTACGTCAACTCCCCCGGCGGCTCGCTCCAGGCGATGACCGCCATCTACGACACCATCCAGCTCATCCGGTGCGATGTGGAGACCGTCTGCCTCGGACAGGCGGCCGGGGAGGCGGCGCTGCTGATCGCGGCGGGCACCCCGGGGATGCGAATGGCGCTGCCGGGCGCGCGGATCATCCTGCGCCAGCCCGCGCTCGGCGAGCCGGTGGACGGACAGCCCTCCGATCTGGAGGTCCAGGCCGCCGAGCTGCTCCGGCTCCGGGCGCAGCTCGCCGGACTGCTGGCCCGGCACACCGGACGGACGGCGGAGCGGGTCGCCGACGACCTGGAGCGGGACCGGTTCCTGACCGCCGGGGCGGCCCTGGAGTACGGACTGGTGGACCAGGTCGTCTCCCGGCGGCCCGGCACCGCCGGGGCCCGGTGAGGCGGCCGTGCCCCCACCCGAACCCCCACCACTGCCCGCGCTGACCCGGGCCGAGGGCGAGCTGGTCGACGGCTTTCTCGCCGTCGTGGACCTGGTGGGCCGGATCAACCCGGCCCGCACCGAGCACACCTACGGCGCGCTGCGCGCGGCGCAGGCCCTGGTCGGCCGGGCGACGGCGCTCCGGGACGCCCTGGAGCTGATGCACCGGCGGGGCGAGAGCGAGCTGCACCGGGAGACGCTGGCGCGGGCGCTGCGGGTCCTCGACGGCGAGCGCCGGGCCCGCCGGGTCACCGTGCCCCCGCGGGAGGGTGACTGAGCCCGCGGTCAACCGCCGTCCGGGTGATCGCGAAACTCCCCCGTTCGATGGATCCGACGGATGGCCAGGGGCGGTCTCCGAGTTGCGACGCGGTAGGGATCGGCGCGCGGCGAGGTATCCGGAATGCCCTATTCCGCAGCCGATGTGGGCAGGCTGCCCCGTCGGGCGGGACAAGCCGCCGAGCCCGCGCCTCCCCCTGTCCACTCCAACGGACGAAGGGTGTGAAAACTCACATACCGCCGTTTCCAGCCGGATATTTGACGGCGCGTGGGTCAAGATCCGTGGGACGACAAGCCCCCGTCACCTCGGCGGGGCGGTCCGGGCGGACGCCGAGTCCTGCCGCCGCTTCGGACGACTGGTCGACAGCAGTGGACGGCAGGAGTGGAGGACCCAGGCAGTACCGGGGCGCCGCCGGACATCCGGCGGGTCCCTGGGGTGAAGCCGCGTACGCGGCCGGGCACCTTCGTCCGCCCGAACCCGACAGGTCACCCTTCACAGGCGGCTGACGAAGGGTTGCGTGCATGAGTACGCAGTACAACGTCCCGTTCCTGATGAGCCGGGCGAGCACCGTCACGGCCCTCACCCTCGCCGCCATGGGCGGCTCCCTGCTCGCCCCGGGCGGCACCTCCGAGGCACACGCCGCGTCGGCCGTCGCGGGCAAGGCGCTCAAGATCGCGGCCTCGAAGAAGGGCTCGCCCTACAAGTACGGCGCGGTGGGGCCGCACCGGTTCGACTGTTCGGGGCTGACCCTCTACTCGTACAAGAAGGCGGGCAAGCGGCTCCCCCGGACGGCACAGCAGCAGTACAACTCCAGCCGCAAGATCTCCTCGAAGTCCCGCCGCGTCGGCGATCTGGTCTTCTTCCACTCCCGCCGGGGCGTCTACCACGTCGGCATCTACGCCGGAAAGGGGAAGATCTGGCACTCGCCCAAGCGGGGTTCCTGGGTGAAGCTGGACAAGATCTGGACCAAGCGCGTCAAGTACGGGCGCATCGGCTGAGGGCACGCGCGCCCCGGGACCGGGGCCGGACCGTTCCCGTACGCGACGGAACGGTCCGCCCGCACGGGTCGGGACGGCCGACGGCGTACGGGACGGGTCCGGCGACGAGGGGCCACCCGGGCCGCCCCGCACCGCTCGGAGCGGGGCGCGGCGCGCCCACCGCCGGTACCACCGTCCCGCCCGCCGTCGGGAAGCGCACCATCGCCCTGCCCGCCCGCATCCGTGGTGGTGCCGTCCGTCCGGGCGGAGCCCACCGGACGCACGGCACTGCTCAAAGCCCCGTCAGCACCGTGTCAGGGCGCGGTCAGGGCGCGGTGGCGACGATGGTGCGGAGGGCCTGGGCGACCTGGTCGTCCGTCAGGTCCGCGCGGGCGGTCAGCCGCAGCCGGGAGATCCCGTCCGGCACCGCGGGCGGCCGGAAGCAGCCGACGGCCAGCCCCGCCTCCCGGCACGCCGCCGCCCAGGCCAGCGCCCCCTCCGGTGAGGGCGCCCGCACCGAGACCACGGCCGCGTCCGGCCGCACCGCGACCAGACCCCGTGCGACCAGACCGTCGTGGAGCGCGGACGCCACCGCCCGTACCCGTGCCGCCCGCTCCGGCTCGCGGCGCAGCAGCCGCAGGGAGGCGAGGGCCGCCCCGGCGGCGGCCGGGGCCAGCCCCGTGTCGAAGATGAAGGAGCGCGCGGTGTTGACGAGATGGTCGATGACCCGCGCGGGGCCGAGCACCGCGCCACCCTGACTGCCGAGCGCCTTGGAGAGGGTGAGGGTGGCCACCACGCCGGGGGCGCCCGCGAGCCCGGCCCCGGCCAGCGCGCCCCGGCCGCCCTCGCCCAGGACCCCGAGGCCGTGCGCCTCGTCCACCAGCAGTGCCGCGCTCCGCTCCCGGCAGATCGCGGCGAGTTCGGTGAGGGGGGCCGCGTCCCCGTCGACGGAGAAGACCGCGTCGGTCACCACGAGCCCCCGCCACCCGGGATGGGCCTCCAGGGTCTTGCGCACCGCCTCGGGGGCGGCGTGCGGGACGATCGCCGTCTCCGCGCGGGAGAGCCGGCAACCGTCCACGATCGAGGCGTGGTTGGCGGCGTCGGAGACCACGAGCGAGCCCCGGCCGCTGAGCGCGGTCACGGCGGCGAGGTTGGCGGCGTAACCGGAGGAGAACACCAGGGCGGCCTCGAACCCGCAGAAGGCGGCCAGTTCCGTTTCGAGTTCGGCGTGGAGCGCGGTGGATCCGGTGACCAGCCGGGAGCCGGTGGCACCCGCCCCCCAGCGGCGGGCGGCCCCGGCGGCGGCCTCGGTGACCTCGGGGTGCCGGGTGAGGCCGAGGTAGTCGTTCCCGGCCAGGTCCAGCAGCGGGGAGTCGGCCGGGCGCGGGCGCAGGCTCCGCACCAGGCCCGCCCGTTCACGGCGGCGCGACTCGTCGTCGATCCAGTCGAATGGGTCCTCGGTCATAGGGGTCCGGTCCTCTGTCGGGTCTGACGGTTCGTTGAGGGGCGCGGGCACGGTCCCGGGCGGCGGCGGGCTCGGGAGGCCGGGTTCCACGGCGGTGGATCCCGTCACCGTGCCGGGCGGGGTGGCGGATCGGTGTGCCTGGCGTACGGGGACGGACGGACGGGCGGGCGGAACGGAGGTCTCGTCCGGGTGATCACCACGGAACGGAAGGGATGGTCGGCGATCGAACGTACGGGTGGGCCGGAACGGGATGGATGGGCGACAGACGGCGATGGAACGGACAGGTGGCGGGCGGGCACCCGACCGGCGGGACCCGGCGCGCGAGGTGGCGTACGCCGCCCGCACCAGGCCGCCACCACCGGAAACCTCCTGGAGCCAGCGCACAGACCCTAGCCGGGGTCACTCAAGGAGCGGATGTGGCCATACACACACCTCATTGGCGGTCTCTTGTGGGTTTCCACCTTCCGTCCGCCCCGCGGCGTAGGTCAGGATCGGCGCCATGGACCTGCTGAACACGCTGGTGGACAAGGGGCTCCGGCGCGAGACGCCGACCCGTGAAGAGGCGCTCGCCGTCCTGGCGACGTCCGATGACGAGTTGCTCGACGTGGTGGCCGCGGCGGGCAAGGTGCGCCGTCAGTGGTTCGGCCGCCGGGTGAAGCTGAACTACCTGGTCAACCTGAAGTCCGGGCTCTGCCCCGAGGACTGCTCGTACTGCTCTCAGCGGCTCGGTTCGAAGGCCGGGATCCTCAAGTACACCTGGCTCAAGCCCGAAGAGGCATCCGAGGCCGCCGCGGCCGGGGTCGCCGGCGGCGCCAAGCGGGTCTGTCTGGTCGCCAGCGGCCGGGGTCCCACCGACCGCGACATCGACCGGGTCTCCCAGACCATCGAGACCATCAAGGAGCAGAACGAGGGCGTCGAGGTCTGCGCCTGTCTCGGACTGCTCTCGGCGGGCCAGGCCGAACGGCTCCGCGACGCGGGCGCCGACGCCTACAACCACAACCTCAACACCTCCGAGGCCACCTACGGCGAGATCACCACCACCCACACCTACGCCGACCGGGTCGACACGGTCCACCAGGCGCAGGCCGCGGGGCTCTCCGCCTGTTCCGGGCTGATCGCGGGCATGGGCGAGAGCGACGAGGACCTCGTGGACGTGGTCTTCTCGCTGCGGGAACTCGACCCGGACTCCGTCCCGGTGAACTTCCTCATCCCCTTCGAGGGCACCCCGCTGGCCAAGGAGTGGAACCTCACCCCGCAGCGGTGTCTGCGGATCCTGGCGATGGTCCGGTTCGTCTGCCCGGACGTGGAGGTACGGATCGCGGGCGGGCGCGAGGTGCACCTGCGCAGCCAGCAGCCCCTGGCGCTGCACCTGGCCAACTCGATCTTCCTCGGTGACTACCTCACCAGTGAGGGCCAGGCCGGTCAGGCCGACCTCGACATGATCAAGGACGCCGGGTTCGAGGTCGAGGGCGCGGGCACCACCACCCTGCCCACCCACCGCGCCGACGCGCTGGCGGCCGCCGTATCGGGGGCGGGATGCGGGACGAAGGCCGCCGCCCCGGCCGGTGGCGGCTGCGGCTCGCACACCGAGGCGGGCGGGGGCTGTGGTTCCCACGCCGGGGCGGGCGGCGGCTGCGGACCCTGCGGCGGTCATGCCCCGGCCCCCGCCGAGGAGGCCGCGCCCAGCCCCCGTACCGACCTGGTGACCGTGCGCCGACGCGGCGCGGGCACCGATCTCGCCCCCAACGCCTGAGATGGCCGTGTTCACCGGAGGGCCCGAGAAATCCGCGGCGTCCACGGCGCGGGCCGGGTCCGCGCGGCTCACCGCCGCCGAGCTGACCGCGCTCGACCGGGCGCACGTCTGGCATCCGTACGGTCCGATGCCCGGTCTGGTCGACCCGCTGGTGGTCGAGTCCGCCGCCGGGGTACGGCTGCGGCTCGCCGAGCCGGCGCACGGCCGCCGCGAACTGCTGGACGGCATGTCCTCGTGGTGGGCGGCGATCCACGGCTACAACCACCCGGTCCTCAACGAGGCCGTGCGGGGCCAGGTGGACCGGATGAGCCATGTGATGTTCGGCGGGCTCACCCATGAGCCCGCCGTCCGGCTGGCGACCTCGCTGATCGAGGTCGTCCCGGAGCCGCTGCGCCATGTCTTCCTCTCCGACTCCGGTTCGGTGGCGGTCGAGGTCGCCGTCAAGATGTGCCTCCAGTACTGGCGCTCGGTCGGACGGCCGCAGAAGCGGCGGCTGCTGACCTGGCGCGGCGGCTACCACGGCGACACCTGGCAGCCGATGGCGGTCTGCGACCCGGACGGCGGGATGCACCAGCTGTGGTCGGGCGTCCTGCCGGAGCAGATCTTCGCCGCCGCGCCGCCCGCCGAGTACGACGAGTCGTACGCCGAGCACCTGCGGGAGCTGATCGCCCGGCACGCCGACGAGCTGGCCGCCGTGATCGTCGAACCGGTGGTGCAGGGCGCGGGCGGCATGCGGTTCCACTCCCCGCGCTATCTGCGGGTGCTGCGGGAGGCGTGTGACGACGCGGGGGTGCTGCTCGTCTTCGACGAGATCGCCACCGGCTTCGGCCGCTCCGGCACCCTCTTCGCGGCCGAGCAGGGCGGTGTCTGCCCGGACGTCATGTGTCTGGGGAAGGCGCTGACCGGCGGCTATCTCTCGATGGCCGCGACCCTGTGCACCCCACGGGTGGCCGAGGGCATCTCACGCGGCGAGGTCCCGGTCCTGGCGCACGGCCCCACCTTCATGGCCAACCCGCTGGCCGCCGCCGTCGCCTGTGCCTCCCTCGACCTGCTGCTCTCCCGGGACTGGCGGGGCGAGGTCGCCGGTCTGGAGGCGGGGCTGCGCGAGGGGCTGGCCGAGGCGGCCGAACTGCCCGGGGTCAAGGACGTACGGGTCCTCGGCGGCATCGGCGTGGTCCAGCTCGACCATCCGGTCGACATGGGCGCGGCGACCGAGGCGGCCGTACGGGCCGGGGTGTGGCTGCGGCCCTTCCGCGATCTGGTCTATGTGATGCCGCCGTATGTGATGGGCGCGGAGGACCTGGCCCAGGTCTGCCGTGGTGTCCTCGCGGCGGCCCGCGCGGGCTGACCCGCCTGGGCCGGGGTCGCCGAGTCCCGCCTGGTCGGCGTCCGGCCCCCTGGGCCCTGCGGCCCGGGTGGTGCCCCCTCCCTGGGCCCTGCGGCCCGAGACGGTACCCCCGGCCCTGGGCCCCTGCGACCCGAGGCAGTACCCCCGCCCCTGGCCCCTGCGACCCGAGGCAGTACCCCGCCCCCTGGGCCCTGCGGCCCGAGACGGTACCCCCCGCCTCTGGGCCCTGAGGTCCCGGTGGGGATGCCCCGGCGTTGTCGGCATCGCACCCCGTACGCCCCCGTACGGGGTGAACCCGCACGCCCCCACCGCACCGAACGACAGCACCACCCCCAGAGAGGCACCATGACCGTCATCGTCGTGTCCGGCACCGGCACCGAGATCGGGAAGACCGTCGTCACGGCCGGGCTCACGGCCCTGGCCCGCGCCCGTGGCCGGCGGGTCGCCGTCGTCAAACCCGCCCAGACCGGTATCGCCCCGGACCAGCCCGGCGACCTCGCCGAGGTGGCCCGGCTCGGCGGTGCGGTCAGCGGGCTGGAGCTGGCCCGGTACCCGGAGCCGCTCGCCCCCGCCACCGCCGCCCGCCGTGCCGGGCTTCCCGGGCTGGGCCCGGACGCCATCGCCGAGGCGGTGACGGGTCTCACCGCCGACCATGACCTGGTGCTGGTGGAGGGCGCGGGCGGGCTGCTGGTCCACTTCGACGCCGAGGGCTCCACGCTCGCCGACGCGGCCCGGCTGCTGGCGGCGCCCGTCCTCGTGGTCGCCCCGGCCGGGCTCGGCACGCTCAACTCGGTCGCGCTGACCGGTGAGGCGCTGCGGGCGCGCGGGCTGGAGCAGCTCGGGGTGGTCGTCGGCGCCTGGCCCGCCGCACCGGACCTGGCGGCGCGCTGCAATCTGGCGGATCTGCCGGTCTGTGCGGGCGCGCCGCTGCTGGGCGCGGTTCCCGAGGGCGCCGGGCGGCTCGACCCGGAGGGTTTCCGGGCCCGGGCCGCCGACTGGTTCACCCCGGCACTCGGCGGCGGCTGGGACGGTCACTCCTTTCCCGCCCCGGTCGGCTGAACCGGCCCGGCGGCCTGGTCCGGCCCGGCGGCCCGCCCCGGTCGGCCTGGCTGACCCGACCGGTTGGCTGACCCGGGCCACCCGGCCCGGCCCCTCCGTACCGTCCCCCCGTACCGCCCTTCGCACCGTCCCTCCGTACCGGCCCGACGTCACCCCACCCGCGTCCGCCGCCCCTCCCGTCAGCCCGCTCTCGTACCGGGAAAGTCCCTGGCAGCGGCGGTGCGGACCGTGCTTGGCTCCTCTCCATGATCGAGATACAGCTACGCGCGGCACGCCCCGACGAGGCCGGGGAGATCCTGCGGCTCTGGGCGGTCGCCGCCAAGGGCACCAGTGTCAGTGATGACGTGGACGGGGTACGGGGCCTGATCGCCCGCGATCCGGAGGCGCTGATCCTGGCCGAGTACGAGGGGCGGCTGATCGGCTCGGTGATCGCCGGGTTCGACGGGTGGCGCTGTTCGCTCTACCGGCTGGCGGTGATCCCCGAGCACCGGGGCCAGGGCATCGCGAAGGCCCTGCTGGGCGCGGCCGAGCGGCGGTTCGCCGCGCTCGGCGGGCGGCGCGGGGACGCGATGGTGCTGGAGGCCAATGAGCTGGCGCACCGGGTGTGGGCCTCCGCCGGGTACCACCGTGAGGACCAGTGGCGACGCTGGGTGAAGCCGCTGGGGACGGGCTGGGACAACGGTGGCGCAGCGGCTCCGGACCAGCCGAGGAGAGCCTGACGGAAGCCGCTCCCGACAGGCTGGGGTGACCTGACGGAAGCCGCTCCCGACAGGCTGGGGTGACCTGGTGGAAGCCGCTCCGGACAAGCTGGGGAGCCGCTGGGGGACGGGCCGGCGGCCGGACCCGTCGTCACGGCGCCGGTCCGGCCCTTCCCGCGATGTCCCTTTGCTGGTCCTTTACGATGGGAGCACCCTTACTCTCCGTACGAAAGGTGTGAGCGTCCGTCCATGGACGAACCTCCCAGTAGCGGACGTCATCGCGTCGGCCGCCGCTCCCCGCTTCCCTGTCCGTTCCGCCGCGGGGCGGTGGTGACCCGATGACAGAAGTGCTCCTTCTGGTCGTGGCACTGCTGCTCTCGCTGGCGTGCGGTGTCTTCGTCGCCGCCGAGTTCTCCCTCACCACCATCGAGCGCTCCGAGCTGGAGGGCGCCGTCCAGCGCGGTGAGCGCGGCGCGGCGAGCGCCCTCAAGGCCGTACGCGGTCTGACCTTCCAGCTCTCCGGGGCCCAGCTGGGCATCACCGTGACCAATCTGGTCGTCGGTATGCTCTCCGAACCCTCGATCGCCAAGATCATCCGTGGTCCGCTCCAGGACCTCGGGATCTCCGAGTCGATCGCCTCCTCGCTGGCCCTCGTCCTCGGTACCGCGCTCTCCACGGTGGTGCTGATGGTCGTCGGTGAGCTGGTGCCGAAGAACTGGGCCATCTCCTCCCCGCTGGCCGTGGCGAAGGTCGTGGCCCCGATGCAGCGGCTCTTCACCGGCGCCTTCAAGCCGCTGATCAGCCATCTCAACAACACCGCCAACCGCATCCTGCGCCGGCTCGGCTTCGAGCCGACCGAGGAGCTGGCCTCCGCGCGCAGCCCGCAGGAGCTGGTGGCGCTCGCCCGTCACTCCGCGAAGGAGGGCGCGCTGGAGGCGGACACGGCCGAGCTGTTCGTCCGCACCCTGAGCCTGGCGGAGCTGACCGCCGAGAACGTGATGACCCCCCGGGTCCAGGTCACCGCCCTGGAGACACAGGCCACGGCGGAGGACGTCGCCAACGCCACCCGGGCCACCGGTCTCTCCCGTTTCCCCGTCTACCGGGGCAATCTCGACACCGTCGTCGGGATCGCGCACATCAAGGACGTCCTGGCGGTCCCGGCCGCCGAGCGGCCGCGCACCAGCGTGGCCCAGATCCTGCGCGAACCCCTGCTGGTGCCGGAGACCCTCACGGTCGACCGGCTGATGGACCGTCTCGGCGGCCGTTCCACCATGGCCGTCGTCATCGACGAGTACGGCGGCACGGCCGGTGTGGTCACGATGGAGGACATCGTCGAGGAGGTCGTCGGCGAGGTACGGGACGAACACGACCCGCAGGAGACGCCCGACCTGGCGGCCGCGGGCCGGGACGCCGACGGGCGCTCGCTCTGGTCCGCCGACGGCGCCGCCCGTACCGACCAGCTGGAGCGGGTGGGTCTGAAGGTGCCCGAGGGGCCCTACGAGACGCTGGCGGGACTGGTCGCCACCGAGCTGGGGCGGATCCCGGCCGAGGGCGACCGTATCGATCTGGAGGGCTGGCGGCTCGACGTGGTCGACGCCTCCGGACGGCGTGCGGCGCGCGTCCTGATGCACGCGCCTGACACCGTCACCAGCGCCGACGCCGGGGCCTCCCCCGCCTCCGGTGTCCCGTCGAGCACACGGGAGGGTGAGCGATGACCGCGATCCAGTTGCTGATCGGTCTGCTGACCCTGGTGGTCAACGCGTTCTTCGTCGGGGCCGAGTTCGCCCTGATCTCGGTCCGGCGCAGCCAGATCGAGCCCGCCGCCGAGGCGGGCGACCGGCGCGCCCGCAGTGTGCTGTGGGGCCTGGAGCATGTCTCGGCGCTGCTGGCGGCGGCACAGCTCGGCATCACGCTCTGCACCCTGGTGTTGGGTATCGTCGCCGAGCCCGCCATCGCCCATCTGCTGGAGCCGGTCTTCCACTCCCTGGGCGTGCCCGAGGGGGCGATCCATCCGATCTCGTTCGTGATCGCGCTGGCGCTCGCCACCTATCTGCATATGCTCCTGGGCGAGATGGTGCCGAAGAACATCGCCCTGGCCGAGCCGGAGCGCAGCGCGCTGCTCCTGGGTCCGCCGCTGGTGGCCGTGGCCCGTGGTCTGCGGCCGGTGATCTTCACCATCAACGCCTTCGCCAACACCCTGCTGAGGCTGTTGCGGGTGGAGACGAAGGACGAGGTGGCGGCGACCTACTCGGATGACGAGCTGTCGCGGATGGTCTCGGACGCGGGTGACGCCGGACTGCTGGACGACCGCGCGACCGAGCGGCTGAGGGACGCGCTGGAGCTGGGCCGCCGCCCGGTCCGCGATGTCGTGATGCCGGTCGAGCGGGTGGTGTCGGCCCGGGTGGGCACGACGCCGGAGCAGTTGGAACTGCTGTCGGCGGAGTCCGGGTTCTCCCGCTTCCCGGTGATCGACCCCAACCGGAGCATCCTGGGCTATCTCCATGTGAAGGACGCTCTGGACGCCTCCCCGCGCGACGAGGCGTTCCCGGTCTCGGCGCTGCGCCCGATCGCCCGGGTGCGGGCGGCGACCCCGCTGGACGACGTGCTGACGGCGATGCGCCGCAGCAGCACCCATCTGGCGGCCGTGCTCGACGAGGACGGCGAGCCCGCCGGTCTGGTGACGATGGAGGACGTGCTGCGGGAACTGGTCGGCCGCACCGACTGACCGGAACGCGACGCCCGACGGCCCGGAC
>NZ_JBHVHF010000019.1:0-55856 GCF_042800315.1 Streptomyces sp. NPDC057638 | reverse complement strand
GAGGAGGAGGGTGGCGCGGACGGGGGTGGCGCGCGCGGCCGTGTTGACGAGATGGCGCTCCGAGCGGCCGTCGGAGGTGTCCATCAGGAAGCAGCCGTTGGCGATGATCTCGTGATGGGGGCCGTGCCGGCGGAGGACGATCTCGCCGTGGGGGCCGTCGTGGCGGGCGAGGGTGACGGGGCGCTCGTATGCGTGATGGCGTTGCTGATCATGGTGCATCTGCCCTCCGGGGCGCTCGGCTGCCCCCATGCTGGTGCCGCCTTCGGGGCCGGGCCACCACTTTTCCGCTTTCCCGCCTGGGCGGCGGGGCCCCGGGGAGGTGATCGCTCAGAGCGAACACGGGCGGGGGAACATCTGGGCGGGGCCGTGCATTGAGTCGGTATAGCTCAAGTTCACTGCCAAAGGGGAGATCATGGCTTCGACGTCCACATCGCTCACCCTGCCCGTGCTGCCCCTTGACGACGAGGTCGTGCTGCCCGGAATGGTGGTGCCCCTCGACCTGACCGACACCGAGGTCCGCGCCGCCGTGGAGGCCGCGCAGGCCGCCGCGCGCGCCACCGGTGACAGCAAGCCGCAGGTGCTCCTTGTTCCACGGGTGGACGGCAGCTATGCCGCCATGGGTGTGCTCGGCACGGTCGAGCAGGTCGGCCGGCTCTCCGACGGTGACCCCGGCGCCCTGATCAAGGGCCGTGGCCGGGTCCGTATCGGCGCGGGCACCACGGGTCCCGGTGCCGCCCTGTGGGTGGAGGGCACCCGGGTGGACGAGTCCGTGCCGGATCCGCTGCCGGGCCAGGTGGCCGAGCTGGCCACCGCGTACAAGGCACTGGCCACCGACTGGCTGAAGAAGCGCGGCGCGTGGCAGGTCGTGGACCGGGTGCAGCAGATCGACGAGATCCCGCAGCTCGCGGACAACGCCGGGTACTCCCCGTTCCTCACCGTCGCCCAGAAGATCGCCCTGCTGGAGACCGCCGACCCGGTCGCCCGGCTGAAGCTGGCCACCGAGCAGCTCCGCGAGCACCTCGCCGAGCAGGATGTGGCCGAGTCCATCGCCAAGGACGTCCAGGAGGGCGTCGACAAGCAGCAGCGCGAGTTCCTGCTGCGGCGCCAGCTCGACGCCGTACGCAAGGAGCTGCGCGAGCTCAACGGCGAGTCGGAGGGCGATGAGGCCGACGACTACCGCACCCGGGTGGAGGCCGCCGACCTCCCCGGGAAGGTGCGCGAGGCCGCGCTCAAGGAGGTGGAGAAGCTGGAGCGGTCCAGTGACCAGAGCCCCGAGGGCTCCTGGATCCGCACCTGGCTGGACACCGTGCTGGAGCTGCCGTGGAACGAGCGCACCGAGGACGCCTACGACATCCAGGGCGCCAAGGACGTGCTGGACGCCGAGCACGCCGGGCTGAAGGACGTGAAGGAGCGGATCACCGAGTACCTGGCGGTGCGCAAGCGCCGCGCCGACCGGGGCCTGGGCGTCGTCGGCGGCCGTCGCGGCGGTGCCGTGCTGGCGCTGGTGGGCCCGCCGGGTGTCGGCAAGACCAGCCTCGGCGAGAGCGTGGCGCACGCGATGGGCCGGAAGTTCGTCCGGGTCGCCCTCGGCGGTGTCCGGGACGAGGCGGAGATCCGCGGTCACCGGCGTACCTATGTCGGCGCGCTGCCCGGACGGATCGTCCGGGCGATCAAGGAGGCCGGTTCGCTGAACCCGGTCGTCCTGCTCGACGAGATCGACAAGGTCGGCTCGGACTTCCGGGGCGACCCGGCCGCCGCCCTCCTCGAAGTCCTGGACCCGGCCCAGAACCACACCTTCCGGGACCACTATCTGGAGGTCGAGCTGGATCTGAGCGATGTTGTCTTCCTGGCCACCGCGAATGTGCTGGAGGCCATCCCGGAGGCGCTGCTGGACCGGATGGAGCTGGTCCGGCTGGACGGCTACACCGAGGACGAGAAGGTCGTCATCGCCCGGGACCATCTGCTCCCGCGCCAGCTGGAGCGGGCGGGGCTCGCCGCGGACGAGGTCGTGCTGGAGGAGTCGGCGCTGCGCAAGCTCGCGGGCGAGTACACCCGGGAGGCCGGGGTGCGGACGCTGGAGCGTTCCATCGCCCGGCTGCTGCGCAAGGTCGCGGCCGAGCACGAGCTGGGCGGCCGTGAGCTGCCGTTCACCATCGGCGCGGAGCAGCTGCGCCCGCTGATCGGCCGGCCGCACCACGTACCGGAGTCGGCGCAGGATCCGGCCGAGCGCCGGACGGCCGTGCCCGGGGTCGCCACCGGGCTCGCGGTGACCGGCGCCGGTGGTGACGTCCTCTATGTGGAGGCGTCGCTCGCCGACCCGGAGACCGGGGCGTCGGGGCTGACCCTGACCGGACAGCTCGGCGATGTGATGAAGGAGTCGGCCCGGATCGCGCTGAGCTATCTGCGGTCGCACGGCGCCGAGACCGGGCTGCCGGTGGGTGATCTGAAGGACCGGGGCATCCACATCCACTTCCCGGCGGGCGCGGTGCCCAAGGACGGTCCGAGCGCGGGCGTCACCATGACGACGGCGCTGGCCTCGCTGCTCTCGGGGCGGCTGGTCCGTACGGACGTGGCGATGACCGGTGAGATCTCGCTGACCGGCCGGGTGCTGCCGATCGGCGGGGTGAAGCAGAAGCTGCTCGCCGCCCACCGGGCGGGGATCACCACCGTGGTCATCCCCAAGCGGAACGAGCCGGACCTGGACGATGTCCCGGCGGAGATCCTGGAGAAGCTGGAGGTCCACCCGGTGACCGAGGTCCGCCAGGTGCTGGAGATCGCCCTCGCCCCGGCGGAGGTGCTGGTGCCCGTCGCGGCCTGAGGCACGCCCGCCCGGCTCCGTACCCCTTCGTCAGCGGGGGTACGGAGTCGGGCGGCCGTCTTCGAAGAGGCCCCGTCCCCCGGGTGAGGGGCGGGGCCTTCGGCCGCGTGGGGGAGGGCCGGGGCGTCAGCCGGAGGCGAGGGCGGCCACCCGGTCGTAGTCGCCGTTGAACTTGTTGTGGTCGCCGACGATCGGCCCCTTCGAGGTGTACTGCCACATGGTGTGGACGGCCCAGCCCGCGGGCAGCGGTCCCGGCGTGGTGTTGTACCGGGCGATCCACAGCGGGCTGGTCGCGCCGAAGCCCGCGTGGTCGCCGGTGCACTGGGCCCACCAGGTGGTGGAGGTGTAGATCACCGGGTGGCGTCCGGTGCGGGCCCGGTAGCGGTTCAGGAAGTCCCGGATCCAGGACACCATCGCCGAGGTCGACTTCCCGTAGCAGGCGGCCCCGTAGGGGTTCCACTCCATGTCGAGCGCGCCCGGCAGGGTGCGTCCGTCGGCGGACCAGCCGCCGCCGTTGTCGATGAAGTAGTCGGCCTGGGCGGTGCCGCTGGCGGTGTCCGGGGTGGCGAAGTGATAGGCGCCCCGGATCATCCCGACGGCGTAGGAGCCGTTGTACTGGGACGCGTGGTACGGGTTCTTGTAGTAGGTGCCTTCGGTGGCCTTCACATAGGCCCAGCGCACCCCACTGGTCCAGAGCGAGGCCCAGTTGACGGCGCCTTGGTGACTGGAGACGTCGACGCCCTCGGTCTGGGCGGCGCGGGTGGCGGGCGGGGGCCCGCCCGCTCTCCACCGGCCCTCGTGCGCCGCGATCCCGATGCCCATATGGGCCGAGCCGCGCGGGGGGACCTCCCGCGCGGCCGCGGGGGAGGAGGTGGAGAGAAGGGAGGCCATGAGAAGGAGGGGGAGGAGGGAGAGGAGGGAGCCTCCCGCCACGTGGAGCGGTCGGCCCGGTCTCCTTCGGCTGCTGGGGGGAACGGTGGTTCCGGATCTACGCACGGTCACAGCGTGCCTCCGGTGGGAGGTTCTGACGATGTGATGACATGCCCTGACATCTGCCCTGATGGAGCAATATGGTATGGACATGCCATAGCTGACGCTACGCACGTAGACCACCCCCGGGAAGGCCCCGCGCGCACCGCCGTTGGTCTACTCCTGCGAAATACTGGGCGAACTGCGGCGATGCGTGAACGCCGACCCGAACTTTCAGTTGTTCAAGAGCGCGCGAGGGGTGCTGACGTGCACAGAAGCGGTACGGGGAGTGAAGCCGACGCCCAGGCGGAGAATGGTGTGGACCAGGAATTCCTCGCGCTGGAGCGGGAGTTGGCCGTCTTCCTCCGTCGCGCGCGGGCCTCGTCGGGCGAGATGGCGCGGGCCGTCCACCCCGGACTCGAACCCGCCGCCTATGGGCTGCTGGTCCGGCTGGAGGCCGCCGGGCCCCAGCGCGCCACCGATCTCGCGGGCTATTTCGGCGTCGGCCGGGCCACGATGAGCCGCCAGCTCCGGGGTCTTGAGGAGGTCGGCCTGGTGGCCCGGGAACCCGACCCGGGGGACGGCCGGGCATCACTCGTCCGGCTCACGGAAGAAGGACGGGAGCGATTCGGCCGGGTGAGGGACGCCCGCCGGGAACGGTACGTACGCAAGCTCGCCGGCTGGGACCGGGCCGAGGTGGCGGAGCTGGCCCGGCTGCTCCACCAGCTCAACGCCCGCTCCGGCGAGACGTTCTAACGCCTCTCTCCCCGGCGGCGCGCCCCCCGCCGCCGGGGCGGTACGGAGGTGAGGGGCCCGGTTCGCGGGGGTCGGATCAGGGGGCCAGCTCGGCGAGGGCGGCCGTGGCGTCGTCATGGCGCTTGCCCCGGACCCGTGCGGGCTCCGCCGACTCGATCGCGCGGACCCGGTCGAGCAGCCCCTGGGCGCCCTCCTTGCGCAGCAGCGCGAGAACGTCGGCCCAGTCGCCCTCGCCGAACATCTCCACCCAGCGGGCCGCGCCGTCCGTGAGCGCCGCGACCGCCCGTACCTCCGCCACCGGGGTGCGGCCCGTCACCGCGCGCGCCGCCACCGAGGGGTCGGCGGCGGCGGTGAAGAAGCCGCCCTCCGCGTTGCGCAGGGCGTCCGCGAGGTCGTCGGTGCGCAGCCGCTCCCCGGGGATCCGGTCGAGCCGGTCATCGGCGATCACCCGGACCGTGCCGTCGGGTGACTCCAGCAGCAGGAGGGAGTCGGAGAGCACCAGATGCTCCACTTCGCCGTCCGGACCGCCCCAGCGGACCACGATCACCGTCGCCTGAGGCGTTCGAACGTGAGAAAGGTCACACCGGCCTCGGTGTTGATCGGCGGTGTGCCGGATTGCGCGGGAGAGAATCTCGGCCAGAGAGAGGTCCCGCCGGGAAGCGGACAGTTCGAGCAGGGCGCTTCCGAGGTGTGTGGTGAACCAGGGGACGCCGTGCTCACAGCCGTCCTTCCCCGCTGGTGGGGTGACCCCGTCCAGCATCACGAGGGTTCCCCCCTGACCGGACGCGGGCAGTGCCACGGATGTCCAGTCCTCGTTGGGGCGTTCGGGTGAACCGGGAGAAGTGGCCAGATCCATATGCATGACTTCCAGTCTGCATGAGTCGTTCACGACGCCTGCACACATGTCAGGGAGTAGCGTCCGGCCAGGTCAGAGCCTGTTCGAAAATCTGAACGACCGTCGGGAAAGCGTCCCGGCGGACTGCGGGCGCGCATCCTGCCAAAGCCCGGCCATAAGATCCAGTCAGCGCCTCGTCAGGGCCCCTTACGGCAACGGAGAGGAGTTGTTTGCCAACTCCTCAGTGATGTTCACTCGTTCAGGTGGCGGAGCGGCCGATGCGCGCCTCCCTCCCAAAGGCGCTGGAATGGTCTTATGTCATGCCAGCGCCTGTGGCGGGTGGGGATCTCGTGTGTGACCGGTCGTCATCTCTGCTGCGCGTTTCGAAGGTGGACGAGTCAAGCAGGATTGCGAGCACCGGTGCAGAAGAAGCGGCCTTCAGGGGCCCCCTCGTTCCCTGAGACGTTCGCGGCGCATGACATCACCCCCGAGCCTGTCGCCCAGGGCCGGGCCAAGCGCGTCCGCACCAGGCTGGTGACCGGTGTCACCGTCGTCGGTCTGATCGTCGTGGGCGCCGGAGTCCCCGGGGCCCTCGACGTCTCCGGTGAACTGCGGGAATCCCAGCGGCTTGTCACCCTCGCCGGACTGAACCGGCAGGCCGTCACCCTCGCCCACTCCCTCTCCGACGAACGCGACGAGGTCACCGCCTCTATCGCGGCGGGCCGGGAGGAGCAGTCGGGGGAGCGGGCCCAACGGTCCGTCACCCCGGCCCGTACCGCCCGGGTCGACCGGCAGATCGAGGAGATCCGGGGCGCGGTCCCCGGCGAGCGCGCCGAGCTCCGCCGTGAACTCTCCACCGTGCCCTCCCTGCGGCGCACCGCCCTCACCGGCAAGGGCACCGCGATGGAGGCCCACCGTGCCTACTCCACCATCATCACCGCCCTGCACGCGCTCGCCGACGAACTGGCCGAGCGCATCCCCGCCCGCGCCGCCGACCACAGCCGCGCCCCCGCCGACCTCGGCGTCGCCGCCGACCAGGCGTCCGCTACCCGGGGGCTGCTGCTGGCCGCGCTCGCCGTCCCGTCCGGTGACGGTGGCGGCGACGGCGAGGGTGAGGGCGGGCGTGATGAGGAAACGTATGACCCGATCACCGGCGAGCGGATCGACGACGGCGGAGGCGACGAGGAGAAGAAGGCCGCCGAGGCCCGCGACGCCCTCAGCTCCGCCGCCCAGCAGGCCCGGGTCCGTGAACTGGCCGCCCTCGCCGACGTCGACCAGACCGCGACCAAGGCCGCCCGGGACTCCCTGGCCGCCACCGTCACCGGCGCCGAGGTCAAGGCCGCCGAAACCCTGCTCGCCGCCCTCACCGACCGGCCCGAGCTCTCCGAGACCGAGCGCGGCACCGCCCCGGCCACCCTGGACCGCGCCCTCACCGCCCGGATCGAGGCGATGCGCGGCGTCGAGTCCGCGCTGGCCACCGAGCGGATCGAGACCCTGGAGCGGCTGCGTGACGACGATGTCACCGCCCTCCAGATCCGGATCGCGATCCTCGCCGGGCTGGCGCTGCTCGCCATCGCGATCCTCGCCGCGCTCGCCCGCAGCCTGACGCACCCGCTGGCGGCGCTGCGGCTCGGCGCCGCCCGGATCGCGGCGGCCCCCGAGGTCGAGGAGCCGCTCCGCTTCACCGGCCGCAACGACGAGTTCGCCCAGACCGTCCGCTCCCTCAACGCCCTCCACGGCAGGCTCCGTGAGCTCGCCACCCGCGCCGACGCCCTCGACACCGAGCGCACCCGGCTCAGCGATGACCGGGACGCCCTCGCCACCGAACTGGCCGCCGCCCGTGCCGAACTGCGCGAGAGGGGTCAGGAGCTGACCGCCGAGGTGGAGCGGCTGCGCCACACCGTCGACCACACCTTCGTCAATCTCTCCCTGCGTACCCTCGGCCTCGTCGACCGCCAACTCGGCGTCATCGAGAAGCTGGAGGAGCGCGAGCAGGACCCGGACCGGCTCTCCACGCTCTTCAAGCTGGACCACATGGCCACCGTGATGCGCCGTCACAGCGAGAACCTGCTGGTCCTCGCGGGCGCCGAGCACGGTCAGGGGCATCCGAACCCGGTGCCCCTGGTCGATGTGCTGCGCGCCGCCGTCAGCGAGATCGAGCGCTATGAACGCGTGGTCATCCAGTCGTCGCCGCCCCATGTCCATGTCGCCGGGTTCGCGGCCGACGATCTGAGCCATCTGATCGCCGAACTGCTGGAGAACGCCACCTCCTTCTCGCCGCCGGAGGCCCAGGTCGAGCTGTCGGGCTGGCTGCTGGAGAGCGGCGAGGTGATGCTCTCCGTGCAGGACGGCGGTATCGGGATGACGGCGGGGCGGCTCGCCGAGCTGAACGCCAAGCTGGAGGATCCGGCCTCGTTCGAGACCCCGCCCTCGGGCCGGGACGCGGAGGGGCTCGGACTGCGGGTGACCGCGCTCCTCGCGGCCCGCCATGGCGTCCGGGTCCAGCTCCGCGACCAGAAGCAGGGCGGTATCACCGCCGTCGTCGTCCTGCCGCAGGGGCTGCTGCCGACGGAGGACCCGGCCAAGCCCGGGGCGTCCGGCGCGGGTCCCGGCGCGGGTCCCGGGTCCGGTGCGGGTTCCGGTTCTGCTTCCGGTGACACCCTGACCGTCCAGCTGCCCGGCTCGGTCGCCGAGGCCAACTCCAACGCCCTGCCGACCAGCTCCCGCCCGCCCCTGCCGCGTCAGAGGCCGTCCGCGAAGGCCCTGGAGGCCCCGCCCGCCGAGGCGGCGCCGTCGCCCGGTTCTGGTTCTGCCTCCGGTTCCGGTTCCGGCTCTGTTTCCGTTTCTGGTTCCGGATCGGAGACCGGTACGGGGACGGGGGATCCCGCCGGAGGGCTCATCCCGCCGCCCGCCCTGGCCGATCCCCTGGTGGAGGCGGCCGAGGCCGCCCTGCGCAAGGCGGAGCCGGAGACACATGAGCGCACCCCGGACGGGGGCGACGCCCACCTCGTCGACGAGCCCACCTTCGAGATGAGGCTGCCCCCGGAGCCGGAGCCGGAGCCGGAGCCGGAGCCGGAGGTCGAGCCCGGGGCCGAGCCCGAGCCCGGGCCGGACGCGTCGGCGACGGGGCCCACCGCCCCCGTATCCGTACCGTCCGAACCGTCCGAACCGGGGGTCACCGAGCCGGAGGCCCGGAACGACGCGGACCGGCCCGCCATGGGCACCGGGCGCGGCACCGGGGCCGCCCGCGCCACGGGCGCCGAGCCGCCCGGCCCGCTGGCCGGTCCCGCGCCCGTGTGGGACCGCGTCACCGACAAGGGCCTGCCCAAGCGCACCCCCAAGGTCGTCAAGCCCGCCGCCGCGCCCGGGGAGCGCACCGGCAGCGTCGACGCGGAGGATCTCCGGCGCAGGCTGGGGGGTTTCCAGCGCGCGGCCGACCAGGGCCGTCGCGAGGCCGAGGCGGAGATCGCCCGCACGGGCGCCGCCACGGACCCGGGCGGCACGGCACCCGTGGGCGCGCGTACGACCACGGACACGGGGCACACCGCACCAGAGGATTCGGGGGACACAGTCGAGGAGGCACGCAGTTGACTGCGACCGGCACGTTCGGCCTGAGTAGTGAGGCCCGCAACCTCCAATGGTTGCTGGGCAATCTCGTCGAGGAGGTGCCAGGGCTCCGCTCGGTCGCCGTCGTCTCATCCGACGGGCTGCTGCTGCTCTCCTCCGATCCCGACCAGAACACGGCCGCCCCGGCCGCCCGCACCAGCGGCCAGGACGGGCCCAAGGGCTCCAGCGCGGACCTCGCCACCATCGTCTCCGGCATCGGCAGCCTCACGGTGGGCGCGGCCAAACTGATGGACGGCGGCGGGGTGCGGCAGACGGTGGTCGCGATGGAGGACGCCTGTGTGTTCGTCATGTCGATCAGTGACGGCTCGCTGCTCGGGGTGCGGGCCGACGCCGACTGCGACATGACCGTCGTCGCCTACCACATGGGCCTGTTCGTGGGGCGCGCCGGACATGTGCTGACCCCCGAACTCCGCAGCGAGCTGCGCAAGTCCCTGGAGGGCTCACGATGACCCCGCCCCCAGCCCTGCCGGGCCCGCCCGGTTCCCCGGGGGCTCCGGCCCCGGGCCGCAGGAGCCCCCATGGTCTCCCCGTACGCGGTGAGAACCGGCGGCCCGCCCGGGTGCGCCCCTACGCGCTGACCCAGGGCCGTACCCGCTTCGGGCATGTCCTGCTGGTGGAGACCTTCGTGGCCGCGCTGGAGGCGCCGGCCGACCGCAGGGAGCTGCCGAAGGGCGACCTGTCGAAGGTCATGCCCGAGCTCCAGGCCATCGTGGAGCTGTGCCGCAGGATGCGGACGGTCGCGGAGATCTCCGCGATCCTCAAGATGCCGCTGGGTGTGGTGAGGGTGCTGCTGAGCGACCTCGCCGACCAGGGAAAGATCCGTGTATACGGCACCGGGCAGGGCCCGGCACGACCCGAACGCGCACTGCTTGAAAGGGTGCTGAGTGGACTCCGTCGCCTCTGAGACTCTTCCCGCCGCCGACCCCGCCGAGGGGGCGGGGCGACAGGGCGCCCCCGCCACCGAGGAAGGGCTCCAGGCGTGGCAGCTCGACCACACCCGGGCCCCCACCGTCGCCAAGATCGTCGTCGCGGGCGGCTTCGGCGTGGGCAAGACCACCTTCGTCGGCTCGGTCTCGGAGATCACCCCGCTCCAGACCGAGGCACTGATGACCCAGGCGAGCGAGGAGACCGACGACCTCAGCGACACCCCGGAGAAGGTGACGACCACCGTCGCCATGGACTTCGGCCGGATCACGCTCGACCAGGACCTGGTGCTCTATGTCTTCGGCACCCCGGGGCAGCAGCGCTTCTGGTTCATGTGGGACGACCTGGCGCGGGGTGCGGTGGGTGCCGTCGTGCTCGCCGACACCCGGCGGCTGTCCGACTGCTTCCCCGCGCTGGACTACTTCGAGAGCAGCGGGCTGCCGTATGTCGTCGCCGTGAACCACTTCGACGGTTCGACGCTGTACGAGACGGAGGATGTACGGGAGGCCCTGACCATACCGGCGCGGGTACCGATCGTGATCATGGACGCGCGCGAGCGGGTCACGGTCATCGAGTCGCTGCTCGAACTCGTGGCCCACGCGCTCGAAGCCACACCCGAGTAGCGGCTCCCCCGAGTGGCTCCGAGGAGCTGAGCGGCTCCGAGCCGCCCCGAGTGGCTTCGCACAGCCCCGTGAGCTCTGAGCGGCTTCGAGCACCTCCGTGGAGCCGCCATCCCGGGCGATCCCTCCGGAGATCCTCCCGGCCGATCCCCCGGGGCGCCCCCGGGTGATCCCCGGTGATCCCGCCGGGCGAACACCCCGAGTGACCCCCCGCCCCTCCCCGAAAAGTCCCCTCGCTCAGACGAAAGAGATCACCGTATGCGGAAGATCCTCATTGTCGGCGCCGGTCAATCCGGTCTCCAGCTCGCCCTCGGCCTCCAGTCGCGCGGGTACGACATCACCCTGATGTCCAACCGCACGGCCGAGGAGATCCGCTCCGGCCGGGTCATGTCCACCCAGTGCATGTTCCAGACCGCCCTCCAGCACGAGCGCGACCTCGGCATCAACTTCTGGGAGCCGCACGCGCCGGACATCGAGGGCCTCGGCGTCTCCGTCGCCGGGCCCGACGGACAGCGGGCCGTCGACTGGGTCGGCAGGCTGCGCGGCCATGCCCAGTCGGTGGACCAGCGGGTGAAGATGGCGGGGTGGATGGAGACCTTCGCACAGCGCGGGGGTCAGCTCGTCATCCATGGCGCGGCCGTCGGGGACCTCGACTACTTCGCCCGTACCTATGACCTCGTCATGGTCTCGGCGGGCAAGGGCGAGCTGGTCTCCATGTTCGGCCGGGACGCCGCCCGCTCGCCCTACTCCACCCCGCAGCGGGCGCTGGCCGTGGCCTATGTGCACGGTCTGGGGCCGCGTCCGGAGCATCCGGAGTTCGACGCCGTGCGGTGCAATCTGGTGCCCGGGGTCGGCGAACTGTTCGTGATGCCGACCTACACCCTCTCCGGCCGGGCCGACATCCTCTTCTGGGAGGGGATCCCCGGCGGTCCTCTGGACGCCTTCCAGGGGATCCGGGACCCGGGGGAGCATCTGCGGCTCACCCTGGAGTTGCTGGAACGTTTCCTCCCTTGGGAGTACGCCCGTGCCACCAAGGTGGAGCTGACCGACGCGGGCGGCACCCTCGCCGGTCGTTACGCCCCCACCGTGCGCCACCCCATCGGCCGCCTCCCCAGTGGCGGGCTGGTGCTCGGCGTCGCCGACGTCGTGGTCGCCAACGACCCGATCACCGGTCAGGGCTCCAACTCGGCCGCCAAGTGCGCGGCCTCCTATCTGGAGTCGATCGTGTCCCACGGGGACCGGCCGTTCGACGGGGAGTGGATGCGGTCCACCTTCGACCGTTACTGGGAGACCGCCCAGCACGTCACCAAGTGGACCAACGCCATGCTGGCGCCCCCGCCGGAGCACGTCCTGAACGTGATCGGCGCGGCGGGCTCCCTCCAGCCGGTCGCCGACCGGTTCGCCAACGGGTTCGACGACCCCTCCGACTTCGAGAACTTCTTCTACGAGCCGGAACTGGCCGGGGCGTATCTGGCCCAGGTCGCGGCTGGCGCGGCGGTCGCCTCGCCGTGAGGGCGCCGCTGGGGTCCCGGTGATCCTTGAGGGCCTTGTGATCCTTGAGGTCCTTGAGGCCCTGCTGAGCCAGGGAGATGTATACGTGCGTTACGGAAGCGGAGCCTCCTCCTCTGAGTAGCCCCGGTCCGGTCCCGCCATGGCCCCCTCGGGCAGCCGTGGCGGGACATACCGGTCCAGCGGCACCCCGCCCTCATCCGGGCGGACCGCCCCCAGCACTGGGTTCGCCGCCAGCGGGGAGACCTTCACCACCGCCCCCGGACGCGGGGCGTGCACCACCTGGCCGCCCCCCAGATACATCCCCACATGCGTGGCCTTCGGGAAGTAGACCACCAGATCCCCCGGGCGCAGCTCGCCCAGCGGCACCCGGGGCAGCGAGGCCCACTGCTCCTGACTCGTCCGGGGGATCGGGCGGCCCGCGCCCGCCCAGGCCCGTGAGGTCAGCCCCGAGCAGTCGAAGGTGTCGGGCCCGGCCGCGCCCCAGACGTACGGCTTGCCGATCTGGTCCACCGCGTACCGTACGGCCGCCTCGCCCTCGGCGGTCGGCGGACGGTCGGCGGCCGGGGCGCCGAGCGCGCCGGAGGCCGTCAGGGAACGCTGGGACGCGGGCGAGGTCAGCGCGGTGAGCTGGGCGGGTGTCAGCGCCGCCAGCGTCCGCTCGACCTCACGGAGCTTCGCCGCCGCCCGCGCGCTCGCCGCCCGGTGCCGGTCCGCCAGCGCGCGCTCCCGGTCCAGCGCCCGGCGCGCGGCGGTGGCGAGCGTGGCGGCGCGGTGGGTGTCCCGCTGGCTCCGCGCCAGGGTGGCCGTGCGGCGGGCCGCCACCCGCGCCAGCAGATGGCCTTCGTCCAGGGCGCTCTGCGCCGACCGGGCGAACAGCAGCCGCAGCGGCCGCGACAGCTCCGAGCCGCCCTGGTACTGGGCGCGGGCGAACCGGCCCGCCTCCGTACGGGAGATGTCGAGACGCGCCCGCGCCCCCGCCAGCGCCCGGCCGAGCGTGGCCGAGCGGGTACGGGCCCGGGTGAGCTGGGTCTGCGCGGTGCGATGGGCGGCCGTCGCCCGCTCCGCCTCCCGGTAGAGGGACGGAAGACGGGTGAGCGCCGTCGTGGCGGACGGGGGCGCGGGACGGCCCCCCGGATCCGGGTCGGCGAGGGCCGGGGCCGTCGCGGCGGTGGCGAGCAGCGCGGCGGTGCACGCCGTACGGAGCAGTCGGGCTTGCATGGCGCCTCCGGTGGGGTGGGCGTTACGGGCGCAGCGTGGAACCCGTCCGCCGCCCCCGCATCCGGGGCTGCTCCGCCTGGCCCCGCCCTGTCCTCCGTACCGGCCCGGCCGGTCTCCCGCCGGGCGCGCCTCCTTGCGGGTCCGGCCCCCGTCGAACCGCCCCGCGCGGTACGCCCGTACCGCTCTACGAAGAGGACCGGAACGGCCAGTTCCGGGTGGGGCGGGTGCGGCCCTCGGGGGCGTACTCGTACTTCCATCCGCGTTGCAACCCCAGCCGCTTGGTGTAACCAGCGGGTGCGCGTCGGTACACATGGACTGTCGGCGGACGCCCGTCGTCGTTCGGCACGGGGATCTCGTACCACTTCGGCGGATGGCCCGTCGGTCCCACCAGTACCGGCAGTACGCGTCCGTCCAGCGGTCCGCCCACGAAGGGGGTGTTCTCACTTCTCACAGCGGTCAGTCTGTCCCAGGTCCCCCACCGGGCCGACGGCGGGCACGCCCCGAACTCGCACGAACGCTCCAAGGGCGACCTGATACCGATGCATTGACATGCCGTAACCACAGAGTTACTTTCGGCCCAGGCCGAAACTCGGGCGCTGACTCCCTCTCTCAGGTCTTCCGGAGGCCCTTCATGAAGACAGGCTTCACGCGCGCGGCGGCGCCGCTCGCGCTGCTCACCCTGACCGCCGGGTTACTCGCGGGCTGTACGGAGGACGGCGGCTCGGGCTCCTCGAAGAAGGTCACCGTCTGGATGTTCCCGGTGATCATGAACGCGGCCGCCAACGCGGAGTTCTGGGAGTCCGTCGAGGAGAAGTACGAGGCCGCCGAGAAGGGCGTCGACCTCCTCATCGAACAGCAGCCCTGGGAGAACCGGGACCAGAAGCTCGCCACCGCCTTCGCCGGGGGCAAGGGCCCCGACGTGGTCCTCCTCGGCCCCGACCAGATCCCGCAGTACCACGCCAACGGCGCCCTCGCCCCCGTCGACCGGGCGATCGAGAAGGACAAGGCGAAGTTCCGGCCCGCCGCCCTGGCGGCCATGTCCCAGGACGGCAAGGTCTACGCGGCGCCCTTCTACCACACCGTCACCAGCACCCTGCACAACAAGAAGCTGCTGGCCAAGGCGGGGATAAGCACACCGCCCACCACGTGGGACCAGATCCGGGCCGCCGCCCCCAAGCTGAAGAAGGCCGGGCTGAGCGCCCTGGACTACTCGGCGAGCAACGAGGCCTCCCTCAATATGAGCTTCTACCCGCTGCTGTGGCAGGCGGGCGGGAAGGTCTTCGCCGACGGCGGCAAGAAGGTCGCGTTCGACGGCCCCGAGGGACTGGCCGCCCTCACCTTCCTCACCGATCTCTACAAGAGCGGCTCGGTGCCCCGTTCGGCCCTGACCAACGCCAACCTCTTCACCGACCAGGCCCTGGGCAACCAGAAGGTCGCCACCGGCTTCACCAACACCCCCGCCGACGCCGAACTGGCCGCCAAGGCGTGGGGCGCGGAGAACGTGGTCGTCGGCACCCCGCTCAAGGGCGTCAAGCAGGTCTCCTTCGGCATGCCCGGCGGCCTCGGCATCAACGCGCGCAGCAAGAACATCGCGGGCGCGGAGAAGTTCCTCACCTTTATGACCCAGCCCCAGCAGATCATCGACATGGGCCAGGCCGCGGGCTTCTTCTCCCCGCGCACCGATGTGACCGTGCCGCATGACAGCCCCTACGCCAAGCCGTACCAGGAGGCGCTGGACCACACCTTCCCCGGTGAGCCCCACCCGGCGGCCCGTCAGCTGATGTCGCTGGTCAGCCCCGAGATCCAGGCCGCGCTCACCGGCAAGAAGTCGCCCAAGGAGGCCCTGGAGGAGGCCGCCCGCGCGGGGAACGACCTGCTGGCACGGCAGCGCTGACGACCATGCTCACCAAGGATCCCGAGAGCACAGGTGAGGCGGACGGCACCGCCGCCCCCGCGAGCCGCACCGGGTCCCCGCGCCGCCGCCGGACCGGGCCCCAGCGCCCCTCACGCGCCGGACGGATCGCCCGGCGCCGCGAGGCCCGGGTCGGGCTCGCCTTCGTGGCGCCGATGCTCCTGCTCTTCCTGGTCTTCCGGTTCGGCCCGACCCTCGGCGGCTTCTTCCTCTCCCTCACCGACTACCGGCTCAGCGGTCAGTGGGAGTTCATCGGCGCCGAGAACTACTCCCGGCTGCTCGACGACGACCTGTTCTGGGAGAGCCTCGGGGTCACCGCCCTCTACACCGCCGTCTTCGTGCCGCTGACCGTGCTGCTCTCGCTGGGCACCGCCGTCCTGCTGCACCGCACGGTCTGGGCCCGGGGCTTCTTCCGGGGCCTCTTCTTCCTCCCGTACGTCACCAGCGTCGTGCTGGCCGCCGTCATCTGGAAGTGGATCTACGACCTGGAGGACGGCCTCCTCAACACGGCCCTCGGCTGGATCTCCCTGGGCCCCGTCGACTTCCTCGGCGACGACAAGCTGGTGCTCTCCTCCATCGCCGTCACCTCGGCCTGGAAGGGCTTCGGCTACTCGATGCTCATCCTGCTCGCCGGGCTCCAGTCCATCCCGCGCGAGGTCGTGGAGGCCGCCACCATCGACGGCGCCTCCGCCTGGCAGCGGTTCCGCTGGGTCACCCTGCCGCTGCTGCGCCCGGTGCTCTTCTTCGTGCTGGTCATCGAGGCCATCGGCGCGTTCCAGGTCTTCGACGCGATGTATGTGATGACCGGCGGCGGGCCGGTGCGGGCGAGCTACTCGCTCGTGTACTTCCTCTATGACTCCGGGTTCAAGTTCTTCGACTTCGGTTACGCGAGCGCCATCGGCATCGTCCTCTTCCTGGTCGTGCTGGTCTTCTCGCTGATCCAGCGCCGGCTCATCGGCAGGGAGGCGGACTGATGGCGCGGTGCTTCGTGGGCGGGGAGGCGGAGTGATGGCGCGGTTCTTCGTGGGCGGGGAGGCCGGGTGATGGGGCGGCTGAGGCTGCCGGTGCTGCTGATCCTGGTGGCGCTGGTGACGGTCACGCCCTTCGTGGCGATGGTGCTGGTCGCCTTCGCCCCGCCCGGCGGCAAGACACTGCCGGGGGCCTTCGACCTCACCCGCGCCACCTGGGAGAACTTCACCGGAGTGCTCCAGACGGCCGACATCACCCGCTGGGCCCTCAACTCGCTGGTCTACTCGCTGGTGTCGGTCGTCCTGATCCTGCTCTTCGCCTCCATGGCGGGATACGCCTTCGCCAAGAAGCGCTTCCCGGGCCGGGAGATCCTCTTCTGGTCCTTCCTGGCGACGCTGATGGTCCCCTTCCAGGCCACGCTCATCCCGTACTACCTCCTCATCTCGGAGATGGGCGGGGTGGACACCTACTGGGGCATGATCGTGCCGACGCTCGCCAACTCGCAGGCCGTCTTCCTGATGCGCCAGTTCATCGCGCAACTCCCCGACGAACTGTTCGAGGCCGCCCGGATCGACGGCGCCTCCGAGTGGCGGATCTATGTCACGGTCGTGGTGCCGCTGATCCGTCCGATCCTGGCCACGCTGGGCGTCTTCGTCTTCCTGTGGCACTGGAACGACTTCCTGTGGCCGCTGGTCATCGGCCAGTCGGGCGAGATGCGCACCCTGACGGTGGGGCTGGCCACGCTGGAGGGCGAGAACGTCACCATCAACCAGATCATGGCGGGCGCCACCATCACCGTGATCCCCTGCCTGCTGGTCTTCGGCCTGCTCCAGCGCTATCTGACGGACTCGATCGCGACCTCCGGCATGAAGTCGTGACGCCGTGAGCCGCGCCCCCGTCGTCGATATCCACCGGCTGTGGGGGCCGCTGCCGTACGGACACGAGCCCGGTGCCTTCGTCCGGACGCCCGACACCCTCGTACGGACACCGGACACCGCCCTGCCCGATCCGGCCCCCCTCCTCCATGAACTCGACCGGCTCGCCATCGACACCGCCTGTGTCAGCCACACCCACGCCACCCACGGCGACCCCCGCGACGCCACCGCCGTCCCGCCCCTTCCGGCCGGGCGGCTGGTCCCGGTCCCGGTCCTGATCCCCGGCCCGCTCGGCACCGGCCTCCCGCCCCCTGGCACCCGACTGGTCCGGCTCACTCCCGCCGCCCACCACTGGACCCTGACCGGCGCCCATGCCCGCGCCCTCACCGGCGAGCTGACCCGCCGAGAGACCGCCGTCCTCCTCCCGTACGACAGCGCCACCCCCGACGGCCTGGACCGTTTCGCCCGCGCCGCGCCCCGGCTCACCACCGTCCTCACGGGCACCGGCTACCGCTCGTTGCGCGACCTCGCCGACCTCCTCGACGCCCACCCCCACCTGAGGGTGGAGACCTCCACCCTCGCGGGCCATCTCCAGGTGGAGTGGCTGGTACGGAGATACGGAGCCGGGCGGGTCCTCTTCGGCACCGGAGCCCCCGAGACCGACGCCGCCGGGCCGCGCTACCAGCTCGCCACGCTCGATCTGCCGGAGGCCGACCGGGACCGGATCGGCGGCGGCAACGCGCTGCGCCTGCTGGGCGTACAGGAGACGCTCTCCGCCCGCGCGCCGCTCACCGAGACGGCCGCCGTCCCCCCTCCGCTCACCCTCCCCCGTACGGAACGGATCGTGGACGCCCATGGCCACCTCGGCCGGTGGGGCGCCTTCGCGATCACCGACGGGAGCGCGGACGGGCTGGTGCGGGCGATGGACCGGCACGGGATCGCGACCGCTTGCGTCTCCCACCTCCTCGCGGTCGGCCCCGACGCCCGGACCGGCAACCGCCTGCTGCTCGACGCGCTCGCCGCCCACCCCGGGCGGCTGCTCGGCTACGCCGTCCACCAGCCCCACGACCCGGAAGGCCCCGCCCGGCTGGCCGAACTCCTCGACGCGCCCGGGGTGATCGGCGTCAAACTCCACCCGGAGACCCACCGCCTCCCGCTGGACTACCCCGCCTACGACCCCGCGTTCGCGCTCGCCGCCGAGCGCGGCCGGATCGTCCTCGCCCACAGCGAGTACGGCTCCCTCCACTCCGATCCGGCCCGATTCGCGGCCGTCGCGGCCCGCTGGCCCGGGGTGCCGATCCTGATGGGCCATGCCGGGCTCTGGCCCCGGGGCCTGGTGGCCGCCGCCGGGATCGCCGCCGACCACCCCCACCTCGTCCTGGAGATCTGCGGCTCGCGCACCACCGCCCACCAGCTGACCCGGCTGGTCCGCACGGTCGGCGCCGACCGGGTCGTCTTCGGCTCCGACGCGCTCTTCCTGGATCCGCGCACCACCCTGGGCCGGGTGCTGTTCGCGGAGCTGACAGGGGACGAGCGCCGCGCGGTCCTGCACGGCACGATGGACCGGCTGCTCAGCGGGGTGGGCCCATGACCCCGGTACGGACGCGGGGCTGGCCGACCTGGCCGCCGCCGCCCACCGGGCGGCAGCGGGAGGCGCTGCTGAGGGTGCTGGAGAGCGGCCGGTGGGGCGCCACCTCGGGCGAGGAGACCGAACGGTTCGCCGCCGCCTTCGCCGCACGGGTCGGCGCGGCCCACGGGGTGTGCGTGGCCAACGGGACCATCGCCCTCTTCCTCGCCCTGCGTGCCCTCGGCGTACGGCCCGGGGAGGAGGTCATCGTCCCGGCCTACACCTTCGTCGCCACCGCCACGGCCGTGGTGCTCGCCGGGGCCGTCCCCGTCGCCGCCGATGTCACCGACACCCTCCACCTCGACCCGGCCGCCGTCGACCAGCTCGCCGGGCCCCGGACGACGGCGGTCATCCCCGTCCACCTGGGCGGTGCCCCCGCTGACACCGACGCCCTGCGCACGGTCGCCCGCCGCCACGGCCTCGCCGTCGTGGAGGACGCCGCCCAGGCCCACGGCGCCCACCGCCACGACCGCCCGGCGGGCACCCTCGGCGACGCCGCCTGCTTCAGCTTCCAGTCCAGCAAGGCGATGACGGCGGGCGAGGGCGGCATCGTCGTCACCAGCGACCGGGCCGTGTACGAACGCCTCTGGGCGCTCCACAACGTCGGCCGCTCGGTGGACGGCGGCGCCTGGTACGACCACCCCCGCCTCGGCTGGAACCTCCGGATGACCGAGTTCCAGGCCGCCCTCCTCCACCCCCAGCTCGACCTCCTCGACCCCTGGATCGACCAGCGCGCCACGAACGCCACCGCCCTCGCCCACGCCCTCTCCTCCGTCCCCGGCCTCGACCTCCTCCCCGCCCCACCCGGCACCACCCGCCACACCTGGCACCTCGCCCTGCTGCGCTACACCCCCTCGGCCTTCGGCGGCCGCCCCACCGCCGACTTCCTCACCGCGATGGCGGCGGAGGGCGTCCCCCTGGCGGCGGGCTACCGCTCCCTGACCCGCGAGCCCGCCGTGGCTCCCCAGCTGGGCCGGTTCGCGTCGTGCCCGGTCGCGGAGGAGGCGGGCGCGTCGGTGGTCTGGCTGCGCCAGGAACTCCTGATGGCGGAGGAGGGCGCGATGGCGGACGTGGCGGAGGCGGCGGAGGCGGTGCGGGAGCGGGGCTGACGCCTCAGCGGGCCCGTCAGTCCTCCGCGAGCCCCGCCAGCACCTCGGCCGCGCCCCGGGGGTGGACCAGCCAGCGGAGATGGCCCCCGGGGAGGGTGTGGACATCGAAGGGGTTGTCCGGGGTGAGGGCGTCGGCCTCGCGGATCATGCGGTCCTGGACGGCGGGCGGCATGCTGGTGTCATCGGCCAGGCGGATGTACGTCCGGGGGATCCGGCCCCAGGTCGCGGCCTGGGCGCGGTCGGCTGAGGTGCCGACGTCCAGGTTCTCGTCCGGCTGGAAGGTGTTGAGGAAGGTACGGAACTCGTCGTCGGTCAGATCGGCGGCGAAGGCGTGCCGGAAGGCGGCGAGCGCCTCCGGGTCGGCGGTGCGGAAGTTGACCCGGAGGGCTCCCAGCTCGGCCGGGTTCGCGGCGACGGCGCCCGCGAAGGCCATCGGGTCGACCGAGGCCATCTCGGGCTCGCCGTAGTAGTCGTTGACGTCCAGCTCGACCGGGCACCAGGCGGAGACGTAGCAGATCCGGTCGATGAGGTCGGGCCGGGCGTTGGCGACGGCGGTGATGGTGATGCCGCCCCGGCTGTGGCCGACGAGGATGACCGGCCCGTTGCGCCGGGCCCGCTCCAGTACCTCGATGACATGGGCGACGTTGTCGGCGAGGGTGACCCCCCGTATCGCGCCCGGCGCGGTGGCGAGCCCGGCCGGGTCCTGGGGGGCCTGGTAGGCGGCGGGGAAGGTGGCCTGGAAGCCGTGGCCGGGCAGGTCGAGGGCGACCGACCGGTGCCCGAGCAGGCCGAGTTCGGCCTGGAGCGGCGCGAAGGAGAACGAGTTGGCGAACGCGCCGTGGACGAGGACGAAGGTCGGTGAGTTTCGCATCCCCTCAGACTCCGTCACGGTGATCTTGGAGACAACCCCGGTCCGTGATCCCCGGCCCTGTCCTGCCCTGCCCTGCCTGGCCCGTGCCCCTGCCCAGCCCTGCTCCGGCCCGGCGCTCAGCGGAAGGCGGCCGCGTGCTCCACCGCCCACTGCCGCACCGTACGCCCCGGCTCTCCGGTGACCCGCGAGACCGTGTCGCGCACCGCCACCAGCGCGTCGTTCAGATCACGGCCGGTCAGATCGAGCACCGCGTCCGCGGTCTCGTCGCCGAGGAGGGTGGCGAGCCGCCGGTGGGCCTCCTCCAGTCCGACGGTGGCGTACGGAACCTCCCGCCCCAGCGCCGCTCCGAGCGCCTCCAGCTGCCCCCGGGCCGTGACCAGCTCCGGCCCGGTGAGGGTGTGGACCCGCCCCCGGTGGCCGGGCTCGGTCAGCGCCACCCGGGCCACGGCCGCGATATCGGCCGGATGGACCGTGGGCAGCCCGACCTCCGGATAGGGCAGGAGCACCGGCTCGCCCGCCCGGATCGTCTCCGCCCACCACAGCGCGTTCGACGCGAACTGGGTCGGCCGCAGCACGGTCCACGCCAGTCCGCTCTCCCGCAGGGCTTGTTCCGCCTCCCGCTTCTCCCGGGCGGCGGCGAGGTGCGGATGGCTCTCGACCACGATGGACGACACCAGCACCACATGTTCCACTCCGGCCCGCCGGGCCGCCGTGATGATCTCCTCCTCCGACCCCATCCCGCTGACGAGGAAGAGCGAACGCACCCCGTCCAGGGCGGCCGCCAGCGACGCCGGATCGCCGATGTCGCCCTCCACCCCCTCCACCCCGTCCGGGAACGCGGCGCGGGCGAGGTCGCGGCTGAGGGCCCGCACCGGCCCGGCACCGGTGGCCAGCAGTTCTCCGAGCAGGGCGCCGCCGATGTTCCCGGTCGCTCCCGTCACAAGGATCACGGGTCTCTTCTTCCTGTCGTCGGGAGATGATCAACGAGGCAGGACGGTAGGACCTCAAGCGCGGTTCAGGTCAAGGGGTGTTGTGGGTGTCGGGCTGTTCGTTCCGCTCCTCCGGTGGGTGGGTGGTGGTCAGATGGCGGTGGAGGAGTACGCGGTACTCGGCGGTGAGGGCTTCGAGGGTGTCGCCGTAGTGGCGGGAGCGGATGATCAGCCGCTCCCCGTCGGCGAGGGCCCGTTCGCGATGCTTTCGGGGGGTGGCCATGGTGTGTCTCCAGGAGGGTGGGGGCCGGGGCGATGGCGAACGTGTCGCGGTGGGGGCCGTCCGGGATGACCACGGAGACCGGTTCGGCCCGCTCCTCGCCGTAGTGCTCGCACTCCCACGGCGGTTCAGCCTGGTGTATCGGCAGAGTCCGCTCAACTTCGCGGCCGAGACAGAAATGTTGGAGATTGTCGGCCCACCCGAAGGAATGGAACCCGGAGGCGTCACCTCTGGTGAAATGCGGGGCGGGCTCCGCAGCTCACGGATGCATCGCGGGTTGACCTCGCAGAGGGTGGATGGGCTACGCGGTGCCCACATCGCCGAGGGAAACCGAGAGGAGATTTTCAACTTTTCGTTTTCGGCCTGAGCGGGCACGGCGCTGGAGACCGGCGCTACCGGTGAATGCGCCGGGAGGTTCGGCGCGGCGGGCTGGTGGAGAGCCTCGTGGAGATCCGGGTCGGTGTGGCGACGATCACGAGAATCCAAGCTTCCTTCGGAGCGCCGGGGCCCTGGGTATGCGCCTCTGGACGGAACGGATGGCCCGTTGCTTAGGCTCACCGGGTGGAGTGGCATCAGGTACTCGGTTTCACGGCCGCCGTCATCCCCCTCACCCTCACGCCCGGGACCAGCTTCACCCTCGTCACCCAGCGGGTGATCAACGGCTCCCGCAGGGACGGCGTGCTCGTCGCCCTCGGCACGGCCTGCGGGCTCCTGGTCCACGCGGCCTTCGCCGCCGTGGGACTGTCGGCGCTGGTGATGTCGTCGGCGTGGGCCCTGACGGCGGTACAGATCCTGGGCGGGGTCTATCTCGTCTGGCTGGGCGTGACCACCTGGCGCTCCGCCCGCCGGGATCCCGCCGGGGCGGGCCCGCCCGCTCGCGGGGCCGGGCTCGGGGGCTTCCGTCAGGGCTTCTGGGCCAATGTCACCAACCCGAGGGCGGTGACGGTCTATCTCACCCTCGTACCGCAGTTCCTCACCCCGGGCCGTCCCGTCGCGCCGCAGATCGCGGCGCTCGTGGCCGCGCACGTGGTCGTCCTCCTCGGATGGCTGCTGTTCTGCGCGTCGGTGATCTCCGCCGCGCGCGGGGTCCTGGACACGCCGGGGTTCCGGCGCGGGATGAGCCGTGTCGCGGGGGTCGTGCTGGTGGGTCTGGGCATCCGGATGGCGCTGGGGAGCTAGCGTCGGCGGCTCATGTCCACCGGCAGCCGGTCGTCGCCGACCACGACCGGGTAGGCCGGGATCCGTACCCGTACGCGGGTGTCCACGGCCTTCCGCTCCTCTCCGTAAGACGGCACCGCCCGCGTTCAGGCGCGGCGGACCCGCCAGAGCCATACCGCCGTGCCGGTGATCAGGGTGAGCGCTCCCAGATTGCCCAGCAGGGCCGGGATCTGCTCCGCCGCGTGACCCGAGACCAGGTTCCAGGTGATGAAGACGCCGGTCGGCAGGACGAGGGTGAGCAGCACGCCGACGGTCTTCTGGACGGCACTCCAGTGCACCGAGGTGCAGAGCAGTACGGCGCCGGTGAGGCGCAGCACGACGGCCGGCAGCGACACGGGCAGGACCGGGACGAGCATGATGACGGCGGCGGAGAGCGTGGTCATCAGGAGCGGGACCAGAGGGTGCACCTTGCCGCGCCGGGCGGATGCGCCGGTATCGCCCTGGGGCGCTCCCGCCTCGGCCAGCGCCGTCGCCGCGATCGTGCGGGGGTCCCCCAGCTCCGTCAGGACCGTACCGACCGCCGCGCCGGGGCGCTCGGCGCGCGTCACCTCGATGTGCTCGGCGAGGTCGGCGAGAAGCTCCTGGCGCCGGTCGGCGGGGAGCGCGGAGGTCTCGCGCTCGACGGCGGAGAGGTAGTCGCGTACGGGGTCGGCGGACGTCTTCATGCGGGGTCTCCGGTCGCGGGGTGCGGGGTGGTCAGGAAGCCGTCGACGGCGTCGCGGAAGCCGGGCCAGGCGCGGGTGAACTCCTCCAGCGCGGCCCGGCCGCTGTCGGTGAGCGCGTAGTAGCGCCGGGGCGGCCCGGAGGTGGATTCCTGCCAGGTGGTGGTGACCAGGTCGTCGCGGCGCAGCCGGGAGAGCAGCGGGTAGACCGTGCCCTGACTGGTGGCCAGGGCGCCGGACTCCTCCAGAGCGTGGAGCAGCTCGACGCCGTAGCGGGGGCGGTCCCGCATCAGGGCGAGGACGCAGTACTCCAGGACCCCTTTGCGCAGTTGGGCGGCGGCCCGGGCCTGCTTGGTCGAATCGCCTGGTTCCATGCGATGCAAGATACCTGGGGCGGCAAGTGCGTGAGGAAGGGGGGTGCCCTGAGAGCGCCAGGCGGGGCGGTCTGTGGCGGCGGTCGGGGCGACGGCCGGTCATTCGCATGGAGGGCCGGACGAGTGGCCCGGAACGCGACATGGCGCTGGAATGAAGGTGGGGAGAGCCTCCTTGCGGTCCCTGCGTCCGGCTCGCTGGGGCTGGTCCGGCAGGCCATCCGGTCGCTCGGTAGACGGGCGATCGACCAGTGAGGGTCAGTCGGCGGCGATGCACCAGCTCATCGGTGAGCATTCGCCGTGGCCGCACGTGAGTCTTTCGGGAATCCGGCGAGGGTGACCTTGACCGTGGACCGCCGTGGATTGTCACGAGCGGGAGGAGAGGCCAGGTACGAGGCTGAGGGGATACGGCGTGAGGGAGGCGCAGGTTGTGGCGGGCGTGCCCGACCCCACTTCTCCATTGTCTTAAAGGCCCGGTACGACTTTGTCTGCTTCACGCAGCGTGCTGGCTGGAGGTGCGGCGTCCGCCGATGGAGACGTGACCAGGGGGAAGCTGTCAGCGCACCTCTGTAGCTGTGGACGGTAGGTGGCTCATGACCTCCCGCCGGGTTGGCTGTTCAGCCACTGCTGCAGGGCAGCTGCCTTCCTTGGGCGTCCCAGCAGAACATACGCCTGCTCCCACACCACCGGATCCGCCAGTGGTAGCCCTCTCCACGAACTGGTAGTCCGTACGGGCAGCGGCACGACCGCGTGCGCAGTTCTCAAAGCGAACCCCACAAGCAGGTCGATTGAGTGATCACCACCGTCGATGACAAACCGTCGCCGCGTCGCGTACAACCGATCGCCGCCCGTTCCGTCAGAGAACCGGAAGCCTCCCTCCTCCAATGCTTCGCTTACCAGGTCCTCCGGAGCGTCGACTGTCAGATCCCAGTCATTGGCAACCTCGGCAAGCCCAAGCGCCACGAGTAGGCCAGACCCGCCAAGTGCTGGTTGCATGCCGCGCGCACCTAGCTGTCGGACTACGTCATGAACCAGGTCGAGAGGTGGAGTCCGCATGACAGCCAGCATAGGTAGTTCACCGTGAGCCACCCTGCTGTCATCGTCTGACTGGCGTGTCATCAGGTGGAGTTGATCCGCTCAACTGCCGACACCGCCGCCTTGATCTCCCGCATGGAACGCGGCAAGCGGCCGCTGCCGGACGTCGTCCTGCTCCAGCGCATTGCGGACACGCCGAACATCCCGCCCCAGTTGCTGGGGCTCGCTCCGCGACACACCCCCTGCTCGCCCTGGGTCTTCACGCCTCACCCGTCCCGTACGACAACTAGGGTTGCGCCACTGCCGTCGTTCGGTGAAGAGGGTGAGGACCCAGTGCGACGCCGCAACCTCCTGGCCGCCGGCCTGGCCACTGCTGCCACGGGCACGGCCCTCGGTGCCGGGCCCGCCTCCGCACATCCGGCGCTGGCCAGTCTGGAAGATCTCCTGCTTCATCGTGGTGGTCCGGGCCCCGGGACCGAAGCCACCGCGCACACCGTCTCCGCGGCCCTCGCCGCTTCCCAGCGGGAGTTCGGCACCTGCCGTTACGAGACCCTTGCCCGCGCCCTTCCCGGGCGGATCGCCCTCGCCCGCGCTCTCGGTGGACAGGGAGGGGCGGAGGAGCGGTCCGCGAACGCCGTCGCCGAGCTGTACAACACCGCGACCCGCCTGTGCATCAAGCTTGGCGAGGACGGGCTGGCCGCCGTCACCGCGGATCGGGCCCTGACCGCCGCTCTCGCCGGGGCGGACGCGCTCACCGTCGCCGAGGCCCATCGCATGGTCTCCAGCTCCTGGCGCCGCCAGGGCCACCACGCCCGCGCCGCCGACGTCGCGGCCAGCGCCGCCCAGCAACTGGCCGCCGACCGTACCGCTCCCGTCGCCGCATGCCTGTCGGTCCAGGGAAACCTCTACGCCACCGCCGCCTACACGGCGGCCAAGCAGGGCGATCGTCACACCGCCCACGTACTCATCGAGGAGGCTGCGGCGACCGCTGAACGCCTCGGCCAGGATGAACAGCGGGCCGGTACCGCCTTCTTCGGGCCCAGCCAGGTCCTGTTGCACCGGATCTCGATCAGCCAGCTCCTCGGCGACGCCGGACAGGCCATCGACCACGCCCGGAGCGTCGACGCCGCCGCGCTGCCCACCGCCGAGCGCCAAGCGCGCTACTGGATCGATGTCGCCCGCTCCTTCGGTCAATGGGGCAAACCCGACCGCTGTTACCGCGCGCTGCTCGCCGCCGAGGCCGCGGCGGCCCAGGAGGTCCGGCGTGGTGCCGTCCGTGTCCTGGCCGCTGACCTCGTGCGGTACGACAGGCGCCTTCCCGGGGTACGGGCGTTCGCCCAGCGCATCGGAGCGCTCGCCTGATCGTGCTGTCCCGAGGCGCGCGATGGGCCCGCCGCCGTTCCCGGCGACACCCCTACAGATCGTCCCCCAGCCCCGCCACCCCCGGCAGCGTCACCCGGCCCGACTCCGCCGCGCCCGCGAACGCCTTCGGGGCCAGCGGCTCGGCGGCCACCAGGAGGGGGCCCACCAGGTCGGGGGCGACCGTCGCGCCCGGGAGGGCCGCCGCCAGGTGGGCGGCGGCCAGGGTCGCGACGCCCAGTTCGGGCATGGTGCCGAGCTTCACGGGCAGGCCCGCCGCCGCCGCGACCGCGGCCACCTGGCGGGCCGGGTACAACCCGCCCACCTTCAGGAGCTTGATGTTGAGGACGTCGGCCGCCCCTCTCCGTACGATCTCCAGCGCGTCCTGGAGGGAGTGAAGGGACTCGTCCGCCATCACCCGGACGGCTCCGGCGCGGCGCAGGGAGGCCATGCCGTCCAGGTCCCAGCGGGGGAGGGGCTGTTCGATCAGGTCCAGGCCCGCGTCCGCGAGGCGGGTGACCGTGTGGGCGGCGGTGGCGGGGGAGTAGCCCTCGTTGGCGTCGAGGGAGAGTTCGGTGGTCGACGGGATGGCGTCGCGGACCAGGCGGACCAGACGGATGTCCGCCTCCGGGTCGTCGCCGCCCTTGACCTTCACATGGGTGAAGCCGCGCGCGGCGTACTCGGCGGCCTCCGCCGCCATCTCGTCCAGCGTGCCGAGGCCGACGACCCACGCGGTCTCCACCGGGTCGCGGACGGCGCCGCCGAGGAGGAGGTGCAGCGGCCAGCCCGCGGCGCGGGCCGCCAGGTCGTGCAGGGCGATGTCGAGGGCGGCCTTGGCCAGGCGCTGGCCCCGGATGGCGCGGTCCATGGCGGTGTGGGCGCCCGCGAGGTCGCGCGGGTCGCGGCCGATGAGGGCGGGGGCGACATGGTCGGTGACGGCGGCGGCCAGCCCGGCGAGGGTCTCCCCGGTGTAGGCGGTCATGGGGGACGCCTCGCCATGGCCGGTGGCGCCGTCGGTGGTACGGACCTCCACCAGGAGGCTGACGAGTTCGGGGCTGGTTCCGCTGCTGATGACGAAGGGGCGCCGGTAGGGGGCCCTGATGACGCGCGTCTGGATCTCGGCGATCTTCAAGCACGGCTCCTTCGGTTTACGGCCCGGACCCGAACGGGGCCGGGCGTCCGCCCGGATTCAGGGGAGACCCGGGTGCGTTCACCCGGATTCGGAGGAGACCCGGGTGCGTTCACCCGGGCCCGGCGCGGCCTGGGTGCGTCGTTCCGTTCACCGGGACCTGGTGCGGCCCGGTTCCGTTCATCTGGATCCTGTGGGGCCAGGTTCCGTTCACCCGGAACCTGTGCGGCCCGGCTGTGTCGGCCCGGGTCGAGTGCGGCCCGGTTCCGTTCGCCCGGGTCGAGTGCGGCCCGGCTGTGGTGGCCCAGGCGCGTGCGGCCCGGGTGCGTTCCCCCGGACCCTGAGAAGGGCCCGGGTGCGTTTCGCCGGGCCCCGAGGCGGACTCCGACGCTGACCCGGGCGCGTTCACCCGGACTCCGGCCCCGGGGCCGACCCGCGTGTTCAGAGGCGTACGCGGTAGACGATCGGCGGGCGGCCGGTCTGGCCTTCCTGGCGGCTGCCCGTGGGGACGGCGACACCCGCCCGCTCCAGGCGTTTGAGGATGCGGCGGGCGGTGCGCTGCTGGACGGAGAGGTGTTCGGCGACCCGCAGGGCGGTGAGTCCGCCGTCCGGGCCGCAGGCGGTGGCCAGCTCCCGCAGCCGGTCCACCGTCGCCGGGCTGAGGCCGACCCGGCGGGCGAGCGCGGCCGTGCCCTCGGGGCCGCCGCCGAGGGTCAGCGGCCTGGGGCGTCCGCCGTCGATGACGATGTCGACGTCGTCGGCGAGACAGACCACGGCCGCCACCGACCCCACCGAGCGGGCCCGGTTGACCGCCCGCCGCGCCAGGGACTCCGCCTCGGCCGCGGTACGCCCCAGGCCGAAGCCCAAGTGGGCGGCGCCGTAGCGGTCGGCGAGGGTCTCCAGGAAGGGGAGGGTGGTGAAGCCCTCGCTGACCTCGGCGAGGACGCCCTTCGTGGTGACGATCAGCCGCTGGCCGTCGGGCAGGTCGGCGATCGAGCCGCCCAGGACCCGCAGCTCGGCGGCGAGTTCCCGTTCGGCGGCGGGGCCGCGGCGGGCGCCGGGCAGGTCGACGATGCCGAGCGCCACCCGGGCGTCCCCGCTGTGGGCGCCCGCCGTCGCCAGCACCAGCGCCTGGAGGGTGGAGCGTATGGAGTGGCGGGCCGGTGCCAGCCGTACCGTGTGCATCTCGTGGTCGAGCAGATGGAACGCGGAGCCCAGACAGGTCAGCGCCACCCGGGTCCGCTTGCGCTCCCGTGCCTGGAGGTGGAAGTCGGCGATCTCCCGGGAGGTCAGTCCGGGCCGGTGCGGCAGCACCTGGACATGCTCGGTGGGGAGCTTCGCCTCGGTCAGGGTCTCCATGACCTCGCCCCGGGGCAGGGTGTCGATGGAGATGCGGGAGACGTCATGGCCGAGCCGCAGCAGCTCCACCAGGGCCCGCAGCAGGGTGGCGCCGCTGTACGGGACGTACATCGCGGGCCGGTCCAGCAGCCCCGCCGCCGCCGCGAGCGAATGCGGCACCACCCCCGTGAACAGGAGCGCGTCCGCCTCCTCCCGCGCGCGGACCACCCGGTCGAGGGTCTCGTCCTCATGCCGGTAGGCCAGCGGTACGAGGCGCTCCGCGCCGGAGGCGCCGCCGACCGCGATCACCTTGGGGACAAGGTCCTCGGGACCGATGACGCCGACCGTGAGTGCCATCGGCCGGTCTCCGTTCTCTGGGGCGCCGCCACGAGCGCGGCGCTGCCGTGGCGCCGCCGTCGGGTGCCGGGGTCGGACACGTCCGGGCGGGCGGAGCCCTCTCGTACTCGTACACGTACGGCGCCGTCGCCGCCATGGCGCGGGGCGCGCCCCGAGGCGTCGGGGACGGAGCCGTACGGCGGCGCGGCCGGAGCTTCGTGACGGCGCGCGCCCGACCGGGGTTGACGCCCGGCGACCACGGCCCTACTTTCGGCCCAGGCCATAACCGCGTATCTGCGGAGAGGATAGTGCCCCGATGGCAGAACGGGAAATGCCACTACCGACAGTTCTCGAACCGCGCGGCCGCACCCTCGGCGCGGAGGAGAGGGCCGCGGTGCTGCGCGTCCTCGACTCGGCGGTGCTGTGCAGCTCCTTCGGGACCGAGGCGCGCGCCCTGGAGGCCGAGACCGCGCGGCTGTACGGCATGGCCGAGGCGGTCGCCTGCTCCTCCGGCACCGCCGCCCTGCATCTGGCGGTCGCGGCGGCCGGGGTCGGCCCCGGGGACGAGGTCATCACCACCCCCATCTCCGACTTCGGGACCGTCGCCCCCATCCTCGCCCAGGGCGCCCGGCCCGTCTTCGCCGACGTCCGCGCCGACGACGGCACCCTCGACCCGGCCGCCGTCGAGGCCGCCGTCACCGCACGCACCAGAGCCGTCATCGCGGTCCACCTCTTCGGCGCCGCCGCCGACACCGACGCGCTGCGCGCCCTGTGCGACCGGCACGGACTCGTCCTCATCGAGGACTGCGCCCAGGCATGGCTCGGCGAGGACAGCGCCTGCCGGCTCCTCGGCACCGTCGGTGACATCGCCTGCCTCAGCCTTCAGCAGTACAAGCACATCACCGCGGGTGACGGCGGCATCGCCCTCACCGGCGACCCCGCCCTCGCCCGCGCCATGCGGCTCTTCATGGACAAGGGCTGGGACCGTACGGAGGGCCGGATCCACCGTCAGATGGGCCTCAACTACCGGATGCCCGAACTGGTGGCCGCCGTCGCCCGCGCCCAGCTCGCCAAGGTCGCCGAGGTCGTCCGCGCCCGGCGGGCCGGCGCCGAACACCTCGCGGGCGCGCTCGCCACCGCGCGCGGGGTGCGGATGCCCGAGCGGCGCGAGGGCCACGCCTGGTGGGTGATGCCCCTGCTGGTGGACGACAACCAGGCATGGGCGAAGGGGCTGCGGGAGCGCGGGATCCCGGCGCTCCCGGGATATCTGGAGCGGCCGCTGTACGCCAATCCGGTACTGAGGGGCGCCGAGGGGCCGGTGGCGCCCGCCGGGGGCGCGGGGCTCCCCCCGTACCCGCCCGGGCTCTGTCCCCGGGCCGAGGAACTGATCGACCGCACCCTGCTCGTCCTGGAGTGGAACGAGGCGTACACCACGGGCGATGTCGAACGGATCGCCCGTGCCCTGCGAGAGGTGGGAATCTCCCGATGAGTACCGACGCACACGACTGGCTGATCCCCTCACCCGAGGAACACATCGGCTGGGACGTGGACGTGCTGTACGGACCGTGGCCCCGGCACCACCAGGACACCGGCCTCACCGAGGTCCGCTCGATCCTCAAGAACTCCCCCGTCGCCGGGGCACTGGCGCTCTCCACCCGGGGCCCCCTCTACGACGACGGCGCGGGCAACGCCGAAACCGTGCGCGACCTGCGCGACTGCCCCGAACTGCGGCCCGTCGGCACCATCGACGTCCGCGACGCCCTCACCGCCGAGGACCGCCTGGACGAACTCGCCGACGCCGGAGTGCGCTTCCTGCGGCTCTTCACCCTCGACCAGGCCGCCGAACCCGGCTTCCCCGGCTACCGCCGGGTCGTGGACCTCGCCCTCGAACGGCGGATGGTCCTCCTCCACGACGGCGACCCGCGCCGCTTCGGGCCGCCGCTGACCGGACGCGGCGCGGACGTGATCTTCCTCGATCTGCACGCCTACCTGCTCGCCGACTTCCTGCTCCTCGCCCGCGGCGAGCCCGGCTTCCGCGTCACCACCCGGATGCTCTCCGGACCCGACTCCATCGAACGGGTGGTGGAGTCCGTCGGCGCCCGCCACCTCGTCTTCGGTTCCCGCACCCCCTTCATGGACATCTCCCCGCAGACCCTGAAACTGCGGTACGCGGACATCTCCGAGGAGGACCGCGCCGCCATCTCCACCACCAATGTCGAGGAGCTGCTGGACTGATGCGGACCACCGACGGCCGTACCCCGGCCACCGACGACCCGGCGCCACGCTTCGACGGCCGTACCCCGGCCACCGACGACCCGGCGCCACGCTTCGACGGCCGTACCCCGGCCACCGGCGACCCGGCGCCACGCTTCGACGGCCGTACGCCGATCATCGATGTCCACGCCCACGTCGGACGCTGGCAGTTCCATCTGAGCTGCGGCGACGCGGACAACAACCTCCGCCAGATGGACCGCTACGGCATCGACCTCCAGCTGGTCTCCGCCTCCGAGGCGGTCGTGTACGACGCGGTCGCGGGCAACGCGGCTCTGCGCCAGGCCCTGGAGAGCAGGCCCCGGCTGCACGGGTACGCGGTCGTCAACCCCAACCGGATCGAGGAGTCCGCCGCCGATCTGAAGCGCTGCCTGGACACGGGACGCTTCGTCGGAGCGAAGATCCACACCCATTACCCCGGACGGCTCCCCGGCAGCCCCCAGATGGCGGAGGCGTTCGACCTCGTCGCCGAGGCGGGTGTGCCGCTGCTGCTCCACACCTGGGGCCAGGAGGTCACCCTCCTGCCCGAGCTGGTCGCCTGCCGCCCGGCCCTGCGCGTCATCATGGGCCATGCGGGCGGCGACGCCTGGCGCGAGGCGGCGCACGCCGCCGCCTCCTGCGACCGGCTGTATCTGGAGCACTGCCGTACGGCGACGGACGCGGGCCGGATCGCCTATGCGCTGGAGGCGGGGGTTCCGGTGGAACGGATCCTCTTCGGGACGGACGCGACGCTGATCGATCCCTGTGTGTCGCTGGGGGTGATCCGGGACGCGGGCTTCTCCGCGCGGGAGCGTGAGCGGGTGCTGTGGCGCAACGCGGTGGAGCTGTTCGGGCTGGCCGACGCCCTGGAGGCGGCACGCGAGCCGGTGCCGGTCTGAGGCCGAGGCGGCGCGCGAGCCGGTGCTGGTCTGAGGCCGAGGTGGCGCGCGAGCCGGTGCGGCCTGAGCTGGGGCGGCACGCGAGCCGGTGCCCGCCCGGGTCCGCCCGCGTGCCCCTGCCGACCTGGGCCCGAGGCGGTGCGCGAGCCCCCGCCCGCCTGAGCCCAAGGGCCCGCTAGGCGAGGTCCTTCTCGTGGGCGAGGGACTCCAGGACCCGGACGAGGGCGTCGCGTTCACTCAGGGGCAGGCGCGGGCCGTAGGGGTCGTGCGCGGCCGACTCGGGGATCAGGCCCTCCCACACCGCCGCCCACATCATCCGCCGCACGTAGCCTTCGATCGGCGCCCGGAAGCTCACCTCCGCGAACCGGTCCAGGCGCCCCGACGCCCGGACGAAGCCCGCGTGGTCGCCCGCCGTCCAGGTGTCCAGGACGGCTCCGGTGAGCCCGACCCGCGCCGCCGCGATCCCGGCGAGCGCCGCGTCGGAGCCCCACATCAGGGAGGGGCCGAACATCCGGTCCTCGCCGGTCAGCACCAGCTTTCCGCTGCCCTCGGCGGCGCGGATCGCGTCCTGGCAGGCCATGGCCCGGTCCAGGGTGGCCAGTTTGAGGCCCGCGACGGCGGGGCGGGCCAGCAGCTCCCGCACCAGTCGGGGTGGGTAGGGGTAGCCGCCCGCCTCGCCGTGGAGGAAGAAACCGATGACCGGCAGTCCGCTCTCGCGCGCCACCCGGTCATGGCAGTCCAGGGCCGCCGCCGTCGGGTCGGGCTGGTCCGCGAGCGCGGCCAGCGGATAGACCATCACCGCGTCGGCGCCGAGGTCGGCCGCGTGTCCGGCCATCTCCACGGTCGCGTCGACGGCTTCCCGCGCGGTCCCGGGGCGCACCGAGCGCGGTACGCCCACGGCGGCCACGACCGGCGCGTCGACGGCGGCGCGCCATACCCGCAGGACGCGTTCCCGGTCGGCCTCGGTGAGATGGAGGCCCCGGCCGGTGTGCGCCCAGACGGCGACGCCGCCGATCCGCTGGGCGGCGATGTGTTCGGCGTAGGACTCCAGGGCGGGGAGGTCGACGACCCCGCGCGCGTCCATCGGGGTGATGACGGCGGGCAGCAGTGTGCCCCGCAGTCGGCGGATCAGCGTCTGTGCTGCGAGGGGTGCGGGCGTCGCGGACATGGCGTCTCTCCCGTCTGTCGCGCTGGGTGGCTTCACGCTAGCCTTTACGGCCCGGACCGTAAAGGAAAGGCTCAGTCCTATGACCCAGCCGCCGCAACCTCCCCGGCGAGCCCCGCGCCTCGGTCTCTACCTCAACCTCTACGCGGACCCGGCGGACCGGCCCCGGCTCGCCGACGCGGTGGAACAGGCCCGGCTCGCGGAGGAGGCCGGGTTCGACTGGGTGGTCCTGGGGGAGCGCCACCTCCACCGGCCGGGCTATCACGAGGCGCTGACCTCGCTCACCTATCTCGCCGCCCACACCGACCGCGTCGGACTGGCGACGGCCGGGCTGCTCGCCCCCGTCTACCACCCGGTCTGGCTGGCGGAGACCCTCGCCCATATCGATGTGCTGTCCGGGGGGCGGCTCACGGCGGGGTTCGTGCTCGGCTACCGGCCGGAGGAGTTCACGCTGTACGGGACGGAGCCGAGGGAGCGGGTCCCCCGGTTCGAGGAGGGCCTGGAGCTGCTGACCCGGCTGTGGACCGAGGACGAGGTCAGCCACCGGGGACGCTGGACCTCACTGGAGGGCGCCTTCCTGTCGCCCCGTCCGCTCCAGTCGCCCCGGCCCCGGATCTGGAACGGGGGCAGGGTCTCCGCCGTCCTGGAGCGCACGGCCCGGCTCTGCGACGGCTGGACCACCTCGTTCAACGAGACCGACGCCGAACTCCCGGCCAAGATCGCCGAGTACCTCTCGTACCCGGTGGGACCGGCCAGTCTCGGCAAGGAGGTCATCGTCTGCCGCGAGGGCTTCGCCGCCGCCCGCTCCCAGCAGGCCCGCGCCACCCTGGAACTCCCGCTGCGCAAGCTCTACGACGCGTACGGCACCTGGAAGCGCACCTCCATGGACGCCGGGCGGTACGCCCAGGAGTGGGACGACATCGAGGCGCGGTCGGTGGTCGGTTCCGTCCAGCGCTGTACGGAACGGCTCGCGGCCTACGGGGAGATGGGCGCGGACGGGGTGATCCTGCGGGTCCAGCCGCCAGGGCTGTCGCAGCGGGACGCCCTGGCGGCGATCGAGACGTTCGGCACGCGGGTGCTGCCGGGGCTGGGTGGTTAGGGCGACGCCTGCTTGAAGACCTCGAACACGGCCAGGTAGTTCTCGCCGCCGTGGCCCTCGGCGATGGCCCGCTCGGCGATCGTCCTCATCAGCCGCGGCTGGTCGGAGTGGACGCCCTGCTCCACCGAGGTGCGGGTGATGTGCTCCAGCGCGCTGAGGTTCATCTCCATGGTGCCGATGTCGCCGGGGTAGTGACCGCTGTCCAGTTCGGGAGCCTGGGCGATGAGGGTCGGGTTCACCACCGAGGGCACAAACCAGTCGAGTGCGAGATCGGCGAACGTGACGGCCGATACGCCCGCCGACCCGACCAGCGCCGTGGCGTGCAGGAAGCCGTTCATGGTCGCGTACATCATGCCGAGCAGTGCCGCGTTGTACAGCACCGCCAGGCTGGGGTCGGAGCCGAGGTACCGAGGGCCGCCCATGCTCTCCAGCGTCGTCCGGTGCCGGTCGAAGACGTCCCGGGGCCCGCTGTAGAGGAAGACGGACTCGGGGCGCCCGACGAGCGGCGGCGGCACCATGATCGCGCCGTCCAGGTAGTCGGCGCCCCGCTCGGCCGCCCAGCCGACCGCCGCGTGCGCCTCCTGCGGTGTACCGGAGTTGAGGTTGACCAGGACGCGGCCCTTCAGGGCGTCACCGGCGGACGCGGAGATCGCGTACATCGTCGCGTAGTCCTTGAGACACATGATGGTGACGGGACTCGCGGACACCGCCTCGGCGACGGTCCCCGCCCGGTGGGCGCCCCGGGTGACAAGACGGTCGGCCCGCTCCGGGGTGCGGTTCCAGACGGTCGTGGGATGGCCGCGTTCCAGAAGTGCCCCGGCGAGGGCGAGACCCATCGGGCCGAGGCCGATGACCGTGACGGGAGTGAGCTGTGAGCTTGCTGATGGCTGGTTCGTCATGCGGAATAGACTGCTGTCTCACATCGGTGTGAGAGTCAACTGGACGTGGTGATCGTCACATGCGCATGGGGGAGTTCTCCCGGCGGACCGGGGTCAGCCAGCGCCTGCTGCGCTATTACGAGGAGCAGGGACTGCTCAGGCCGTCGCGGCGGCCCAGTGGATACCGCGAGTACGCGGACGAGGACATCGCCACCGTCCGGGGCATCCGCATGCTCCTCGGCGCCGGTCTCAACACCGCCACGATCGCCGAACTGATGCCCTGCATGGTCGACGACGGGCAGACCCTGGCCCCCGCCTGTTCCGGCATGCTGCCCGACCTGAACCGGGAACGTGAACGCGTCGACGAGGCCGTGGCGGGCCTGCTGGCCGCGCGGGACAGGCTGGACGCCATGATCGCCGCCACGGCGCTGACCGGGGGCTACGATCCGGAAGCCTGCGCCGCGGCCGGTGCCGTGCGGCGGCCCGGCGACGCCGCCGCGCCACCGCCCGGCACACCTGTCTGACCGCGCCGGAGCGGGCGACAGCGCGCGAGGGCGCCCGTCCTGGGCGGGGCGGTGTCGCCGGATGACGCACCGGCGGATCAGCCGACGCCGCGGCCGGGCCGCCGCGCCGGTCGCGGCGCGGCGCGCGCTACTCCGTCCCGCAGGCCCCGGGAAGCTCCCGCAGCAAGGGGGAGACGGCGCGGGCGAGGCGGGAGACCGGGCCGTCCGGGTGCTCCAGGCTCGCCAGTCCGGCCATCGCCGTGCGGGTCTCCGCGTCCGTCGCCGCCGTGGCCGTCAGCAGCGCGATCAGCTGGTCGACCAGCCAGTCCCGCAGGGTGGGGGCCGGGGGCTGCTTCCCCTCGTCCAGCCAGATCAGGGACGCCGCCTCCACCGCCGCTATCCAGGTGCGCACCAGCATCCGCAGCCGCGGCTCCGGCTCCGGTACGCCCAGGTGGACCAGGATCTGCTCGGCCGCGGCCCGGCGCACCTCGTCGACGATCGCGGTCGTCCGGGAGGTCTCCGCGACGCTGCCGCCGCGCAGGAGCGCGCTGAACCCGGCGTCGTGCTCGTCCACGAAGAGGAGGTAGCGGTCGAGGACCAGGCCGAGGCGGGCCGTCGGTGAGCCCTCGGACGGGACGGCGAAGCACTCCTCCAGCTCGTCCGCGGCGGAGCGGAGCGCGGACTCGTACAACTGCTGCTTTCCGCCCGGGAAGTAGCGGTAGACGAGCGGCCGGGAGACCCCGGCCGCCTCCGCGACATCGTCGAGGGAGACCTCCTCCGGTGGGTGGTGCGCGAAGAGCCGGAGCGCTGCCGCGAGGAGTTGCGCGCGGCGCTCCTCGACACTCAGCCGTCGGTACGCGCGGGTCGCCGGAGCGGGACTGGTCATGACCGCAGGGTAACCGCACCCCCTGGAGGGGGTGTTCAGGCCGGTGCCCGGCTCGTCCCTCCACCGGACGTCCGGCTGCCCGGTGCGTTCCCGGTCCGGGGCCCGGTCCGGCTCCGGGGCCTGCTCCCGGCCCCGCCGCCTGTTCCGTTCCCGGCCCCGCTCGCCGTTCCGTCCGCCCTTCGGCGCGCTGTCCCGCTCGTCGTTCGGCCCGCGGTCCTGGCCGCGGTCCTGGCCGCGGTGCTGGCCGCGGTCCCGCTCGCCGTGCTGGCCGCGGTCCTGGTCGCCGTTCCGCTCGCTGTTCAGGCGAGCAGTCCCGACTTGCGCCAGAGTGCCCGCCCGGGGCCCCGCAGCACTCCGATGTCGTCCAGGAACTCGGTGAGCCTGCGGGCGCCCGTCTGCATCACCTCGCGCCGGTGGGCGCTGGCGCGCACCTGGGCGACGGCGGTACGGCGGTCGATCCCGACCTTCTCGTACACGGCCGGGTTGACGAAGCAGACGGAGAAGACCCGGGCGGCCTCCCCGGAGCTGATCCGGGTCAGTTCCCGCTCCCAGCGCGGCGCGGTCACCATCTGGCGGCGCAGCTCCTCGCGGGCGTAGCGGACATGGCGGGACTCCTCGATCACATGGATCCGGGTCACCCCGCGTACCAGGGGCTGCACCCGCTCGTCGGGGAAGGTCAGCCGCTGCATCCAGTCGAGGATCTCCTCCCCGAGCAGGGTGGCGGCGAACGAGCCCGGGGTGGTCGAGCAGGTCTTCAGCACGCGGGCGATGTGGTGGTAGACGCGGGGCACCGGGTAGGCCGGGGTGCCGTTCCTCTCGATCATCCGGGCGAACATCATCGAGTGGCGGCACTCGTCGGCGATCTCGGTGAGGGCGTAGCGGACGTGGTTGCTGGTCACCGGCTTGTCGTAGATGTGCCGTACCAGCAGCTGCATCAGGATGATCTCGAACCAGATGCCGAGGGAGGCCAGCGAGGCGGCCTCGTGGCGGGAGAGCTCGATCCGCTGGTCCTGCGACATCCGGTCCCACAGCGGGGTGTCGTAGAGGGAGAGCAGCTCCGGCGGCCAGAACCACGCGCCGTCCACCAGCGGGGCGTCCCAGTCCAGTTCGCGGTCCGGGTCGAAGGAGTGCCGGGCGGAGGACTCCAGCAGGCGCGCGGCGACCTGTTCCCGGTCCCGCAGCGGGCCGAGGGCGTCGCGGAGGAGACTGATGTCGCGGTCGGTCACGGTCGTCATGCCCATGATGAGACTCCTTGTCAGCAAGCCCGTCAATCCCTGACGCGCGACTTGTTGACTACGCGTCTACCAAGTGTGAGCCTGCGACGGGAACCTCCGAGTAACGCCCAAGTAAGCCCGCACCGACGGTCCATGAGGCGAAGGAGCCGATCCGATGTCGACGTACGACCACTACGTCCTCCCGCCCGACTCCCCCCGGTGGCAGGTGCCCGCGTCCGGCGCCGCCCGCTTCACCTGGGAGTACGACGAGGGCCGCGACCGGCTCCTCGCCCTCTACCAGAAGGGCAAGGACAAGCAGTGGGACGGGGCCAAGCGGATCGACTGGGACCTGGAAGTCGACCCGTACGACCCGCTGGGCACCCCCGACGAACTGCTCGCCCTCTACGGCACCCCGTACTGGTCCACGATGAGCCGGGACGACATCGCCGAGCTGCGGCGCCACTATGTCGCCTGGCAGTTCAGCCAGTTCCTCCACGGCGAGCAGGGCGCGATGGTCTGCGCCGCGCGGATCGTGGAGTCCGCGCCCGACCTGGACGCCAAGTTCTACTCCGCGACCCAGACCATGGACGAGGCCCGCCACGCCGAGATATACGGCCGCTTCCTCCAGGAGAAGGTCGGAATGCTCTACCCCATCAACGACAACCTCCAGGGCCTGCTCGGCGACACCCTGCGCGACTCCCGCTGGGACATGCCCTACCTCGGTATGCAGGTCCTGATCGAGGGACTCGCGCTGGCCGCCTTCGGCCTGCTGCGCGACACCACCGACCGGCCGCTGCCGAAACAGATCCTCTCCTATGTGATGCAGGACGAGGCCCGCCATGTCGCCTTCGGCCGGATGGCCCTGCGTGACTACTACCGCCAGCTCAGCGACGCGGAGCTGCGCGAGCGCGAGGACTTCGTGATCGAGGGCTGCTATCTGATGAAGAACCGGCTCAAGGGCGCCGAGGTGCTGGAGAACTTCGGCATCCCCCCGAAGGAGGCCGATCAGCTGGCCGAGCGGTCCGAGTCCCTCCAGCTCTTCCGGAAGCTGCTGTTCGCCCGGATCGTGCCCTGTGTGAAGGACATCGGACTCTGGGGCGAGCGCCTCCAGCGCGCCTACGTCGACATGGGCGTCTTCGAGTTCGGCGACGCCAACCTGGACCTGCTGATGACCCAGGACGAGGAGATCGCGGAGGAACTGGACCGCCGGCGCTTCGCGGCGGAGGAACGGGAACGGGTGGCGGAGGTGGCGGCGGCGATCGAGGAGGGGGCGGCGGCGGGGTAGGGCGGGCCTCGTTCCGGCGTGGCGGCGCGGCGGGAGCGTGCTTGGTCTGGCCGTGTCCGCCGATGGGGCGTGCGGACCTGGACAGGGGTCCGTACGTCAACACGCCCCCGTGGTTCACCCGTACGCGGAGTGCTGTGTCGTACCCCGTGGGTAGGCTCGTGAGGTCAGGCAGACTCCGGCCGCATGGGAGCAATCATGAGCGCCGCGCGTGAACACGTGCAGGACGAGCAGTACCCCTGGCCTCGTCCGCCGGCCGAGGGCTGGACGGCTGACGACCTCGACAGGCTTCCCGACCTTCCTCCACACACCGAGCTGATCGACGGGAACCTTGTTTTCATGAGTCCGCAGACGCGTTTCCACGCTCGGACGATCCACTTTCTGGTTCAGGTCCTGACCGCGCTGGCGCCGGAGCATCTGGAGGCCATCGCCGAGATGACACTGAACGTGGACAGGCGGAACCGGCCGGAGCCCGATGTGCTGGTGGTTCCGTTAGACGCTGACACTGGGCCCCGGCAGACCTCGTTCCATCCGTCGGACGTGGTGCTCGCGGTGGAGGTGGTCTCGGAGGACTCATTGGAACGGGACCGTGAGATCAAGCCCGTGAAGTACGCCCAGGCGGGTGTTCCTCACTTCTGGAGGGTGGAGGAGAGCGAAGGGCTGCCGGTGGTCTACACATACGAGCGTGACCCGGCCACCCGGACCTATGGCCTGACGGGGATCCACCACAAACAACTGGTCGTGGACCGTCCGTTCGCCATGGATATCGATCTCACGGCGGCAGGTCGACGGGGCTTCAGGGCCCTCTAGCAGGTCACGGGGCCGACGGCGGCGGGAAGAGCCGTCCCAGTGTGAACGCCTCCTCCGTCGGCCCCTTCTCCCGCAGCAGCAGGAGTCGTTCCTCCGCCTCCTTCACCGTGGGGCGGTGGCCCGGCTCCACCCACCACAGGGTGGACATGGCCTCCTGGACCCGGGCGAAGAAGTCATGGCGGCGGCGGAGCAGTTCGCGGTGGAGTCCGGCGTACATGAACGCCTTCAGGGCGTCGGCGTCGCGCCAGACGGACATATTGACCAGGATCCAGTCGTCCTCGAAGATCCGCTGGTCGGTCGCGTCGCCCTCGCCGCCCGTCAGCCGCCAGACGAAGCCGTCCGAGGCGTCCGCCACGGCGTTGACCGGGTCGAGGGCGTCGGTGAAGTCCTTCATCTCGGGGGAGTCGAGGGGGTGGATCATCCGGGCGATGTTCACCTGAGCGAGCTGGTACGGGATCATGGGCGCACGGTAACCGAACGTTCGTGCGGTGACGCAACCCCTTTCTCACGGGGTGGGATCGAGCGGGTCCCCGGCGGGATCGAGCGGATCGTGGGTGCGGTCGAGCGGGTCCTGGGCGGGGTCGAGCGGATCGTCCCGCCAGAGCGCGGCCGCCATCACCGCGCGGGCGATGGGGGCCGCGCTGCCGCCGCCGCTGATATGCCCCCGTACCGCTTCCGCGTCCTCCACGACCACCGCGACCGCGACACCCGGGCGCGGGGCGTCATCGGCCTGGGCCCAGGAGATGAACCAGGCGTAGGGCGTGCCGGAGTTGCCGAGGCCGTGCTGGGCGGTGCCCGTCTTGCCGCCGACGGTCGCGTTCCGGATCGCCGCGTTGGCGCCGGTGCCCTGCTCCACCACCCGGACCATCAGCCGCCGCAGCTGGCGGGCGGTCGAGGCGTTCATCGGGCGGTCGTAGAGCCGGGGGTGGGTCCGGTGCAGGATCCGGCCGCCCGCGGTCTGGGTCCGCTCCACCAGATACGGGGTCATCAGGGCGCCGCCGTTGGCGACCGCCGCCGACACCATCGCCATCTGGAGCGGGGTCGCGGTCGTGTTGAACTGGCCGATCGAGGAGAGCGCGAGCTGGTCCGCCGACATCCGGGTGTCGAAGGTCGACGCCGCGACCGGCGAGGGGATCCGCAGGCCCCGGTCGTTGAAGCCGAAGGCGCGCACGGTCTCCCGCATCCGGGTCAGCCCGACCCGGGTGCCCAGATGGGCCATGACCGTGTTGCAGGACCAGGTCAGCGCGGCGGCCAGGGAGGCGCCCGCGCAGCCCTTGACCGCGTCGGGCAGCCGGGTGCGGGTGCCGGGCAGTACATACGGGTCGGGGGTGTCGGTCGGGGCGTCGGCGTCCCCGACCGCGCCCGCGTCCAGCGCCGCCGCCGCCGTCACGATCTTGAACGTCGAGCCCGGCGGATAGCTCTGGTGGAGCGCCCGGTTCAGCATGGGCTGGGTGCGGGCCGCGTTCAGCCGCGCCCAGGCCGTCCGTACCGTCCGTCCCGTGCCGGAGAGCGCCGACGGATCGTACGAAGGGCTGCTGACCAGCGCCAGGATCCGGCCGGTCGCCGGTTCCAGGGCCGCCACCGCGCCCCGGCGGCCGTCCAGTCCCTCGTAAGCGGCGCGCTGTGCCATGGGGTCGATGGTGGTGAGGACATCACCGGCGGGCGGGCGGCCCCGGGTGAGGTCGTGCCAGAGCGGGAACGCCGTCAGCGACGGCGCCGTCCCGGCCAGTACGGCGTCCTCGGCGTGCTCCACCAGGCTGGTGCCGTAGGTCTGGGAGGAGAACCCGGTCACCGGGGCGTAGAGCGGGCCGTCGGTGTAGACACGCTCGTAGCGGAGCTGCTGCCCGGAGTCGCGGGAGCCGGTGACGGCGCCACGGCCGACGCGGATATCACCGCGCGGTTCCTGGTAGCGGGCGATGGCGGGGCGCCGGTTGGCCGGGTTGTGGTCCAGCTCGGGGGCGTCGACGAGCTGGACCCGGGCGATATTGACCAGGAGGGCGGAGAGCAGCACCAGACCGAGCACGGCCGAGCGGCGGATCTGGCGGATCACGGGCGCTCTCCTCGCGTCAGGGGGAGCGGGTGGGGGGCGCGGGTCATGGGTGCGCCCCCTGTGTCAGGGGGAGCCGGTCCGGGACGGGTTCCGGGCGCCGGGCCGCGTCGCTCACCCGGATCAGCAGGGCGACGATGACCCAGTTGGTCACCACCGAGGAACCGCCCTGCGCCAGGAAGGGCATCGCCATCCCGGTCAGCGGGATCAGCCCGGTCACCCCGCCCGTGATCACGAAGACCTGGAGCGCGAGGATCGAGGCCAGCCCCACGGCCAGCAGCCGTCCGAAAGGGTCGCGCAGACAGAGCCCGGCCCGATAGCCGCGCGCCACCAGCAGCGCGTAGAGCAGCAGCACACCGGTCAGACCGGCCAGCCCCAGCTCCTCGCCCGCCGTCGCCAGGATGAAGTCCGACTTGGCGGCGAACCCGATCAGGGTGGAGTGGCCGAGGCCCAGACCGGTGCCCAGCAGCCCGCCCGCCCCGAACGCGAAGAGGGACTGTGCCACCTGGCTCGGGCCCCGGCCCGCCGTGATGGAGGCGAACGGGTCCAGCCAGTCCTCCACCCGGCCGTGCACATGCGGCTCCAGCGTCCCGACCGCGAACGCCCCCGCCGCCGCGAGCAGCAGCCCCACCGCGATCCAGCCGGTGAGCCCGGTCGCGACGTAGAGCACGGTCACGAAGAGGCCGAAGAAGAGGAGCGAGGTCCCGAGGTCGCGTTCGAGGACCAGCACACCGACGCTGATCAGCCAGACCCCCAGCACCGGCCCCAGCACCCGCCCGCTGGGCAGCCGCAGCCACCAGATCCGGCGGCCCGCGCGGGCCAGGGTCCGGTGGTTGGCGGCGAGGTACGCGGCGAAGAAGACCGCCAGCAGGATCTTGGCGAACTCACCCGGCTGGAACGAGAACCCGGCCAGCCGCACCCAGATCCGGGCGCCGTTCACGGCGGGGAAGAAGATCGGCACGATCATCAGCGCGAGCGCGGCGGTGACACAGAGCCGGGCATGCCGCTGGAGCGCCCGGTGATCCCGGACCAGCACCACCACGACGATGAAGAGCGCCACCCCCAGGGTCGACCAGAGCAGCTGGGTGGGGGCGGCGGCCTCGCCCGGGGTCTCCTGGTCCAGCCGGTGGATGAGGACCAGACCGAGGCCGTTGAGGAGCACGGCGATGGGGAGGGGGAGCGGGTCGGCGTGCGGGGCGCGCAGCCGGACCGCGAGATGCGCGAGCAGGGCGAGGGCGCCGAGGCCGGTGGCGTGGCGGAGGGTGTCCGGGGGGAGGGTGCCGGTGGTGGCGAGGCCGACGGAGGCGTAGCCGGTGGCGGAGATGAGGACGGCGCAGAGGAGGAGGGAGAGTTCGACGCCACGGCGGTGGGGGGTGGCGGTGGGGGCGCGCATGCCCCGCAACGTAACAAGACGTGGGTGCTATGTCGCTGATGTCCGCTCTGCTCGTCCTGCCCGCGCCGTGCCCATGCGTCCATGTCCCCGCGCCGCCCGCCCGCCCGCGCCGCCCGCCCGCGCCGCCCGCTCGCGCCGCCCGCTCGCTCGCTCGCCCTCGCGCCCGTACCCCCGCGCCGTGTGTCCATGCGCCCGTGCCCGTGCCCGTGCCCAGGCCCGCACCGTGTGCCCGTGTGCCCGTGCCCGTGCCCGGGCCCGCGCCGTGCCGTCGGCGGCGAGGTCTAGTTGGTGGGGAGGGTGAGGCGGGCCTGGGCGCCGCCGGATGGCGGGTTGGTGAAGGTGAGGCTGGCACCCAGGACGGCCGCCTGGCCCACCGCGATCGTCAGCCCCAGCCCATGCCCCTTCCCCCCGCCCTCCGTACGGAAGCGGGCGGGCCCGTGCGCCAGCAGGTACTCCGGATAGCCCGGCCCCCCGTCGGTCACGGTGACCACGGTCCCGTCGATGGTGAGGACGACGGGCGCGGCGCCGTGCCGGTGCGCGTTGGCGACGAGGTTGCCGAGGACCCGCTCCAGCCGCCGGGCGTCCGTCTCGACGGGTTCGTCGCGCGCGATCCGTATCTCCGTCACCGCCCCGGACGCCCGGACCACCCGTTCCGCGAGGGGTCCGAGCGGGAGGATGTCGAGTTCCACGGTCTCGCCGCCCGCGTCGAGCCGGGAGATCTCCAGCAGGTCCTCGGTGAGCGCCCGCATGGTCCGTACCCGTTCGCGGACCATCTCCGTGGGGCGGCCCTCGGGCAGCAGTTCGGCGGCGGCGGAGAGCCCGGTGAGCGGGGTCCGCAGCTCATGGGCGACATCGGCGGTGAAGCGCTGTTCGGTCTGGAGTTTGCGCTGGAGCGAGGAGGCCATGGTGTCCAGCGCGCCGGAGACGGTCGCCACCTCGTCCTGGGGGCGGCCCGGCCGCCGGGTGCGCGGGTCGTTGACGCGGGCGTCGAGGTCGCCCGCGCTGATCCGCCGCGCCACCTGGGCGGTGAGGTGGAGCCGACGGGTCACCCGGGTCACCGCGAACGCCCCCACCAGCAGTGTCGCCCCGATCGCCAGCACCGAGGAGCCGAGGATGGCCCGGTCGAGTCCGGTGATGGTGCGCGCGCTGAGGGTGTAGTCGACGCGGACCGCGAGCGCGTGCCCGTCGGCGGGCGCGGCGGCCCACATCACCGGCCGTCCCGCGTGGGTGGCGACCATGGTGCCGCGTTCGCCGCGGAGCGCCAGTTCCCGCAGGGAGGCGGGCAGCCCGGCCGGGTCGACGCCCGCGTACGGGGGCAGGGGCGCCCCCACCTCGTACTCGGAGGCGACCTCGGTCAGCTTCCCCAGCGCCTTCTCGCGCGCCTGGTCCACGGTCTGGTCCGTGACCGCCGCGTGCACCAGCGCGCCGAGCAGCGCGGCGAGCGCGCAGCACATCACGGTGATGAAGACGGCGGCCTTCCAGGTCAGGGTCGCGGTCCAGCGCGGCAGCCGGAGCCGGGGTCGGAGCCGGGGTCGGGGCCGGGATCGGAGTCGGCTCACGGGTTCTCCGCCGGTCGCGGTGAGGTCGCGCCGCCGGACGGCCGCACCCGTTCCGGCGGGCCGGTGGGCGCCTTGGTGACCTGGACGATCTCGTCGCGCGCGGGCAGCAGCGCCCGGGTGCGGCTGTCCCAGGACCACACGGTCCGGTACTCGTACCCCGGGATCCCCGCCGACACCGAACGCGTCACCAGATCCCGTCCGGCCACCTCCACGCTGACCAGCTGGTCGTAGGTGGCCAGGACCCGCCGCAGCACCATGGTCACGGTCTGCTTGGAGCCCGACCGGCGCTCGGGGGTGTAGACGCGCACCGCCGTCTGCTGCTCCGGCATGGTCAGGCCCACGATCAGCTCCTCCCGGCCGTCGCCGGTCAGATCGCGGTAGTGCGGGCGGAGCAGCGGGCACGGGGAGCGCCGGGGCCCGCAGGAGCGCAGCCGGTCGGCGGTCTCCGGGTACAGCCCGTCCACGGTGCCCGGGCCGCCGCGCTCCGGCCCGATCTCCTTGCGCAGCACCTGGAGCGGATCGAGCGCCCGGACCCCCTGCTCGGGGACGGTGAGCCCGTCGATGAGCGCGGTGTCGGTCTCGCCGTAGTCGTACGGAGGGGCCGTGACCGGCGGCAGATCGGGCCAGAGCCGTACCGGTCCGGTGGCGGTGGGGGTGGGGCCCGCGCTCTCCAGGCCGCCCGGGTCGGCGCAGCCCGCGAGCCCGCCCACGAACACCGTGGCCAGGGCCGTCAGGGCCGCCGCGAGCAGCGGGCGATGGGGGCGCGGGGGCACGGTTCTCCTCGCCGGACGGGAGTCGGGTCGACCCCCACCTTAGGCTCCCCGCCGCCGGGGCCCCGAGGCGGCGGGGAGGATACGGGGGCGTACCAGGCCCGGGGCCGGGGCTGCCCCGGCGGCGGGCCGGGCGTCAGCGCTGGTAGGGGTGGCCCGACTGCGGGGGCGCGCCCAGGGCGCCGCCGCCGGACGCGCTCTGGGCCGCGTGCTGGGCCATGAGCTGGTCGGACTGCTGCTGGGTGAGTTTCTGTTCCGCGCCGCAGAAGGTGCACTGCGTGGAGTACTTCGTGGAGACCGGGAAGAGCGGGATGAAGAAGAGGGTGAACTTGGTGACCCGCCTGCGCAGCGTGTGGGCGGCCGGATTGCCGCAGGAGCCGCAGACGAGGGTCAGTATCGCGAGCTGGTGCAGATAGCCCTTCGTACCAAAGATGATCATGATGCGGGTCTCTCCCTGGTCAGCGCGCGCCGGCACAGGGCCAGCAGCTTCTCGTCCCTCACGATGTCATGACTCCCGTACCCGCCGTCGATCGCGTTGTGCCTGCGGCGGCGGGACAACTCGGCGCGGAGCAGTGTGCCCGCGCCCGTGACGTCGGTCGCCACCGGCTCCCGGGTGCCCGGGGTGCGCTCGGCGAGGCGCTCCGCGATGGGGACCCGGGTGAACGGCAGCGCCTCCCACGCGGCCGCCAGCACCGGCCAGGACCGCCCCGGATCGCCGGTGATCCGCCAGAGCGCCAGGGCCGCGTCCACCCGGGTCCAGGGGTCCGCCGCCCGCAGCAGGGCGCGCAGCGCCGGGGCCGCGTCCACGGCGGCCTCCCCCATGGAGCCGAGCACGGCGGCGGCCGAGCGCCGGGCGCCCGAGTCCGGGGCCGCCAGCGCCGCGCGCAGCACCGGAAGAATCGGTTCCGCGTCGCCTTCCACCGCCCAGAGCGCACCGGCCGTCTTGGCACCGAACGCCCCCGGAACGGCCGATCCCGGCCCGGGACCGGTGACCGCGGCCCGCTCCAGCAGCGCCCGCAACTCCGGAACCGCCGCCCGCGCGGCCGGGCCGAAGGCGACCAGCGCCCGCAGCACCAGCTCCACCACCCACTCACGGCGATACGCCGGGGCGCCCCGCAACACCCGCAGTACCTCCGGCATCGCGTCACTGGCCCGCAACGCCGTCAGCCCCGACAGCAACGGGCCCGCCAGGTCGTACAGCCGGTCATCCAGCCGGGTCTCCGCCAGCCGGCGGCGCAGCGCGGGCGCCAGCGGCAGCGCCGCCGGACCCAGATGCTCCAGCAGATAGCCCAGATCCTGGGGCGCCTCCGGCAGCTCCAGCATCCGGCCGAGCACCGGCACCACCCGGGCGTCCCCGCTCCGCGCCAGCGCCGCCACCGCGCTGCCGAGCATGCGGGGGCCGCCGGTCCACTCCTGCACCCAGCGCCCCGGCTCGGCGACCACATAGTCCGCGAGCGCGTCGGCGGCGGGGGCCGCCAGGCCGAACAGCTCCCCGAGCGCGGTGGCGGCGGCGTCCGCGAGCCGGGGTTCGCCGCGCTGGAGCTGCTCTCCGACGAGCCGGACCAGCTCCGCGTACTCCCCGCGCCAGGTCCGCAGCAGGCCGCTGCTCATCCGTACCGCGTCGATCCGCTGGGCCGGGTCCGGGCTGCGGAGCTGGTCGGACAGGAGCGCGGTACGGTCCTCGACCCGGTCGCCGAGCCCGGAGTGCAGGGCGCGCAGCAGATCGCCGGTCCAGGGGGCGCGGCGGCCCGCCGGGGTGGCCGGGTCCCGGCGCCGCCCCGGGGCGGTGAGGCGTTCGCCGCGCAGCTCCCGCAGCAGCCGGGTCACGCCGGTGACGATGTCGTCCGGCAGGGTGCCGGGCGCGCAGCGGGCGAGCTGCGCGAGCGCGGAGAGCCGGAGCCCGGCGTCATGCGCGTCGGGCGGGTCGGCCGGGGCGGGGGCCGCGCCGCGCCGGTACGGGAAGGGCCCGGCGGTGGTGTCGGCGGCGTCCCGGCTGTCGTAGCTGTCGTAGCTGTCGTGGCTGTCGCCGTTGTCGTAGCTGTTACAGGGGGGTGGTTCGGCGGTGTCGTACGGGAGGGGGGTGCCCGGAGTGAGCCGAGGGGTGGGCGCGGTTCCGCGCTGCTCGTGCGGCTCGTGACGCTCATACGGCCCGTAGGGCTCATACGGCTCGTAGGGGAGGTCGGGCGCGGGTTCGCCCTGGCCGTACGGGCGCGCCGGGGCGGGTCCACCCCGCTCGTACCGGAGGCCCGGCGCGGGCTCACCCTGGCCGCGGGGGAGCGCGGGCGCCCCCGCGCCGAAGGCACCGAACGGCAGCTGGGCCAGCTCCACCAGCCACTCCACCACCTCCGGGGCCAGCCAGGCGTGCCGCAGCGCGATCCGCCCCCCGGCCTCCACACAGGCCAGCCGCACCTCCGGGTCGCGCTCGACCTTCAGCCGCTCCCGCAGCAGCCCGAGCACCAGCTCGGGCTCGCCGTGCAGGGTCGCCAGCGCCAGCGGGACGGCGAGCCGCACGCCCCGGTCCTCGGAGTCGATCAGGGCGAGGAAGACGTCCGCGCCCGCCGTCACGGCCGAGGCCGCCATGGCGTAGTTCGCGGCGTACTCGAACTCCTCGTCGTCGGGGTCCAGCTCGTCATCGCCGTCGAGGTCGATACAGCCGATGCTGGTGAGGAGTTCGACCACACCGCCACGGTCCTGGACCGAGGGATCACCCACCAGCTCCAGCAGAAACGGTATGCAGGCGAGCGTCGAGTCGTAGACGTCGCCCTGGTGGTGCACCGCCGCGTACATCCCGTCCAGCGCGGCCTCGCGCTCGGCCGGGTCGGGCGACGCCAGACCGTACAGCAGCTCCGGCACGTCGACGGCCGGACCGTAGGCATGCTCCAGCGCGGCCCACCGCACCTCTTCGATGCCCCCGAACACGCCTGCCCCCTCCCCAAACCCCGCCGGGACTCCGCGCCCCGTTCTCCCGGGACTCCTCGCCCAGAACGATGCGCTGGAAGCGCGCGCCTGGGGAGAGTCTGCACCACAGCCCGGACCTCGCGGGGTTATTGCTCAGAAGGCCACATGGCTGTTCCCATGGTTCGGAGTGCGATCGTAGGCGGTCGGGGAGTGGTGCCATGACGGCGTTACGGGTCACACCGGCACACCGGGGCGGGCGGGACCGGCTCTACGTCTCGCTGCCCGACGGCCGTCCCGTCGCGTGGTACGACAGGGGCGGGGGTGGCGCCGGCCGGGGCCGGGTCAGCCTGGTCTCCGAAGGGCGCCGTGACGCCGTGCTGGAGGCCCTCGCGCCCTATCTGGTCGGGGATTTCACGGTCGGTCCGCCGCCCGTGCCCACCGCCGTGGACCTCGCCGGGCTGACGCTCCACCCCGATGACGATCTGGCCCCCAACCGACCCGGCGAACTCCTGCGGGGCGAGCTGGAGCACCGTGGCCGGGGAGGGCGGCGGCGACTGCTGCCGGACCGCCGCCGAGGGGCGTTCGCGCAGCTAGCGGCCGAGAGGGTGGTCGGCGAGGCGCTGGATCCGCTGGAGGGTGGGGGTTGGCGGATTCTGCACTCCGTGCCACTGCCGGGGGCGGACCGGATCGACCATCTCGCGATCGGGGTGGGCGGGGTGCTGGCCATCCACACCATCGCGGCGTGCGGGCTGCGGGTACGGGTGGCGGGCGGAACGGTACGGGCGGGGCGCGGCGAGCCGGTGCCCCTGCTGCGCCGGACACGCTGGCGCGCGGAGCGCGCGGAACGGGTGCTGGGGGCCGAGGTCCGGGCGGCCCTGGTGGTGGTGGGCGCGGCGCGGCTGGAGGTGGCGGCGGTGCCACGGGAGGTGCTGGTGGTGGGCGAGGACGCGCGGACGGGGCGTACCGGCTTCGCCGCGCTCACCGGCATCGCGGGCCTCATCAGGCGACTGACGCCACGCCACGCCCCGGCGGCGGTCCACACCCTCTACGTCCGCGCCCGCGACCGGCACACCTGGCTGGAGGCGTGAACGTGAGCGCCCACCACCGCTCGCGGTACGGAAGCGGTACGAGGGGTTCTTGTCCTCACGGGGCCGGTCCGGCCCGTCGGCGCGGAAGGCCCCGGGGCGGGTCCTCCGGCGGGTCGCCCGGTGGTCGTCCGGCGGGTCGCCCGAGGGTTCCTCCCACGTACCCTCCGGCGGGTCTTCCGACGCGCCCTCCTACGGTTCCTCCCGCGTACCCTCCGGCAGGTCCTGGGGGAGACGGAGCCGCAGCACGGTGATGCTGACGCTGGGGTGGCGGGTGGTCGGGGACGCGACCTCCGCGATCACCCCTGCCCGTACCGGCTGGTACGTCACCTCACCGCGCCCCGCCGCCATCGCCACCCCCAGGGGCAGCCCCGGACTCTCCCGCTTCTCTGGTCGCCCTGACACCGCTGTTCCCTCCGGAACCTCTCGTACCAGAGCGTCGGCCGCCTCCGCCCGCAGCGGTGCCGACAGCGGGGCCGACACCTGGGGCGTGTCATCGTCCGGCACCGCCACGACCAGGGCCTCAGGCCGGCGCGCGGTGCCCGTGAACCCGAGGACGGGCGCGTCCCGCACCGCCGTGTGCCGCAGCTTCGACCAGGCGCGCCCCCGTACCCGGTAGCCCTGGTCGAGTCGTTTCACCACCAGGCCCTCGACCCCGATCGCGGGCAGGGTGGTGTACCACTCGGTGGCCTCCCGGGGGTCCTGGGTCATCGGCACCGCCTGGATCGGTGGGCCCAGCGGCGCGAGGAGCGCGACAAGGGCGCGCCGCCGGCGTGCGTACGACCAGCCACGGATGTCCTCGCCCCGGTCCGCGAGAAGATCGAACGCCGCGTACGAGGCGGGCAGCCGGCGCGCCAGCGCGGGGGCGCGGCCCGGGGTCGCGGCGGCCCGCCGCTGTACGGCGGCGAAGTCGGTGCGCCCCTCGGACCAGACGACGACCTCCCCGTCGAGCACCGTCCCCACGGGCAGCACCCCGGCGGCCGCCGCCAGATCGGGGAAGGCCGCCGTGATGATCCGCCCCGACCGTGCCTGGAGCACCACCTCCTGATCGAGGCGGAAGACCACCACACGGTGTCCGTCGAACTTCGGCTCATAGGCCAGCCCGTCCCCCGTCGGCAGCGTCCCGACGGACAGCGCTCCCGCGACACGTACGGGCGGTCTCAGCATGGGCACGCCACCTCCATCAGGGCGGCAGCGCCCGCGCCCGGGCCGGATCCAGCAGGAACCCCAGCAGGTCCCCGTGCCGTTCCAGCCGGTCGCCCATCTCGTCCAGCGACAGCTCCAGAGGGTGGCGTGCCTCCACCTCCGCCCAGGTCAGGGGCGCGGAGACGGTCGGCCGGGCACGGGCGCGCAGGGTGTAGGGCGCGGCGGTGGTCTTGGCGGCGGCGTTCTGGCTGTGGTCCACGAAGACCTTGCCCGGTCGCAGCGCCCGGGTCATCCGATGGGTGATGAGCGCGGGCCGCGCGGCCTCGCCCTCGACGGCGAGTCCCCGCGCGTACGCGGAGACCGTACGGGACGGGGTCGGCTCGATCGGCACCAGCAGATGGAGCCCCTTGGAACCGGAGGTCTTCACCCCGCACTCCAGTCCGTCGGCCGCGAGCCGCTCCCGCAGCCACAGGGCGACCGCGCAGCAGTCGGCGGCGGTCGCGGGCGGCCCGGGGTCGAGGTCGAAGACCATCCGGTCGGCGACGGCGGGCGTGGGCGCCCGCCATTGCGGGGTGTGCAGCTCCACCACCAGGTTGGCGGCCCAGACCAGCGACGGCAGGTCATCGAGGACCACCTGACGGGCGCCGGGGTCGTCGGAGCGGGGCACGGGGGTGGTCCGTACCCAGGACGGAGTACCGGGCGGCGGGTTCTTGGTGAAGAAGAGCTGGCCGTCGGGTCCGTCCGGATAGCGCAGGAAGGAGACCGGCCGGTCCCCCAGATGGGGGAGGAGCGCCTCGGCGGTGACCGCGTAGTAGTGCAGCAGCTCGCCCTTGGTGGTCCCGGTGACCGGGTGGATCACCTTGGCCAGATTGCTGAGCTTCAGCCGCCGCCCTGCCACCTCCGTGATCGGCGTCATACGATGAGAATCCCACGAAACGCCATAAATCCCCACCAACGACTATTTCTCATGTATCCCGCCCATCTTGCATATCTCATACGTCTCATGCATCTCATACGTCTCGGATGAGAGGGGTCGCCGGTGCGGTCCATTTGGAATGGCGCGATCTCCTTCGGCCTGGTCAGCATCCCGATCAAGCTGGTGAACGCCACCGAGAACCACTCCGTCTCCTTCCGCCAGATCCATACCGCCGACGGAGGGCGCATCCGCTACCGCAAGGTCTGCGAGCTGGAGGGCGAGGAGGTCTCCCAGGAGGAGATCGGCAAGGGGTACGAGGACGCGGACGGGTCGATCGTCCCGATCACCGACGAGGATCTGGCGGCGCTGCCGATCCCCACCGCCAAGACGATCGAGATCGTCGCCTTCGTGCCCGCCTCCTCGATCGATCCGCTTCAGCTGGACTCCGCGTACTACCTCTCCGCCAACGGCGTCCCGGCCGCCAAGCCCTACACCCTGCTCCGCGAGGCCCTCAAGCGGAGCGAGAAGGTGGCGCTGGCCAAGTTCGCGCTGCGCGGGCGGGAGCGGCTGGGGATGCTCCGGGTCGTGGACGATGTGATCGCCATGCACGGTCTGCTCTGGCCGGACGAGATCCGCCGCCCGGAAGGGGTGGCGCCGGACGCGGCCGTCACCATCCGCGACGCCGAACTCGACCTGGCCGACGCCCTCATGGACACGCTCGGCGAGGTCGCCATGGACTCGCTGCACGACGACTACCGCGAGGCGGTCGAGGCGATGATCGCCGCGAAGGCCGAGGGCGGGGAGACGGTGGCCCCGGCGGAGACGGCGGCGGAGGGCGGCAAGGTCATCGATCTGATGGCCGCGCTGGAGAGCAGCGTCAAGGCCGCCCGGGAGTCGCGTGGCGAGGGGGAGAGGGTGGGGGAGGTGACCCCGTTGAAGGGGCGGAGGAAGAAGGCGGCGGCGAAGAAGGCCACGGCGAGCGCGACGGCCACGAAGAAGGCGGCGAAGGCCGGCACCGGCACCACGGCGAAGGCCGCCGCCAAGACCACGGCGAAGAAGGCGGCGCCCGCCAAGAGGTCCCCCCGTAAACGCACCTCGGCCTGACGCCCGGCGCCCCACGCCCGTGGCCCCTTCGCGCGCCCTGGTGGGCGACCCCTCCCGCCGCACGGGCCCGCCGCGCCCCGTCCGCCGTGGTCTGGCGCTCCCGTCCGGCGCTCCCGTCCGGCGCGCGGGGAGCAGCGAGGGGGAGCGGCGCGGGGAGCAGTACGGGGCTGAGGGGGCGTCCGGCAGCCGATGGTGACCGAGGGTGGCGGCCCGAGCGGGCGGAATTATTGCGTGATATGAAAAGTTGCAGGTCCTGCAAAAATCGGGCTACGGTCGATCGTGTGACACGGACTCGACAGAGCGAGCGGCCAGAGGGTCTCCGCGAGCGCAAGCGGCGGGAGACCTATCGCCTGCTCGCGACCACCGCGCTGCGCCTTGTCGCCGAGCGCGGCCTGGACCGCGTCACGGTGGAGGACATCAGCGGCGCCGTGGGTGTCTCCCCCAGGACGTTCTTCAACTACTTCGCCAGCAAGGAGGACGCCCTCTTCCTGGCCTACCCGGACCAGAACGAGGGGGTGCGGCTGGCCGCCGAACGGATCGCCTCGATGCCCGAGCGGCTCTCCCCGCTCCGGGTGCTCGCCGCGTCCTGGCGCGACGAACTGGCCCAGATGGACGAGGACCGCGAGGAGTGGCTCGTCCGGCTGGAGGTGATCGGCGACCATCCCACGCTCACCGCCCGCGCGCTCGCCTGGGAGGCCCAGGACGAGCGTCGGAAGGTCGACGCGCTCGCCGAACGGCTGGGACTGGACCGGGACGACCCCTACCCCACGCTCGTCTACCACGTGGTCGGTGGCGTCCTGTACGCGGCGATGACGCACTGGCGGCGGCTCGGCGGGACCGTCCCGCTGACGACGCTGGTCGACCAGGGCCTGGCGCAGGTCGAGTCCGGTCTCCCCGCCCCTCCCCGCCGCACCCCGGTCTGACGGATGGCCCGACCCCGCCGGCCGCCGCCCCACGACCTGAACCCCCGGCCCTGTTCCGCCGCGCGACCTCGCCCCCAGCGGCGGTCCGCCACCCTGACCGTCACTTCCCCCCACCTCGCTCGCGGAGCGAGCGCCTATCCGGATCCCGGGCCCGCCCCCGGGCCCCGTCCCCCCACCCCGGCCTTCTGGCCCCCTACTCCGAGGCCCGGTCCCGCACCTCTCGCCCTCACACCTCCCCGCACAGCCTCTGACCCCCGGCCCCCTCGGCGCCCCTGGACTCTCCCCGAAGCCTGACCGCTCCCACCCATCCCCACCGGGTGCCGCCCGGCGAGGTACACCCGGCAGAACCAGCGAGGAGTCAGCGCGTACATGGACACGGCCATAGTCATCGGTGGCGGGCAGTCAGGGCTCGCCGCCGCCTTCACCTTGAGGAACCAGGGGTTCCAGCCCATCGTGCTGGAGGCGGGAACGGAGGCCGTCGGCTCCTGGCCCCGCTACTACGACAGCCTCCGGACCTTCAGCCCCGCCCGCCTCTTCTCTCTGCCCGGGATGGCGTTCCCCGCACCCCGTGACCATCTGCCCGTCCGGGACGAGGTCGTCGGCTATCTGCGGCGCTACGCCTCCCGGCTGGACTGCGAGATCCGTACCGGACAGCGTGTGGTCTCGGTCCTCGCCGACCGCGACGGCTATGTCGTCGCGACCGATGACGGTGGCGCGCTCCACGCGCGCGTCGTCGTGGCCGCCTCGGGCAACTTCGACAACCCCTACCGGCCCGGGCTCCCCGCGCTCGCCTCCTTCACGGGCACGGTCCTGCATACGGCCGACTACCGCTCACCCGCACCCTTCGAGGGACAGCGGATCGTCGTGGTCGGCGCCGGGAGCTCGGCGGTGCAGATCGCCGTCGAACTCGCCGAACGGACCCCCACCCTCCTGGCCAGCAGGCGCCCCATCAGATTCACCGACTGGAACATCCTGCCGCAGCACGAGGGGCTGACCCGGCTCACCGAGAGTCTCTTCCGGCTTCCCGTGGGCCCCTTGCTGCTGTCGACGACCCGGGCGTACAACGTCGTCCCCGACCCCAGCCGCATCCACCGGGAGGCGTTCGCCCGGGGCGTCATCGAGCGGCTGCCCATGTTCACCGACTCCGACGGCGATGAACTGCGCTGGGCCGACGGCCGGGTGGAGAAGACCGACACGATCATCCTCGGTACGGGCTACCGGCCCGCGCTGGAGTATCTGCGGCCGATCGGCGCCCTGGACCGACGCGGGCTGCCCCGTCAGCGCCACGGCATCTCCACCGTCCACCCCGGGCTCGCCTTCGTCGGGATCGAGGGGCAGCACACCGTTCTCTCCAACGGTCTGCACGGGGTCGGCCAGGACGCCGCCTATGTCGCCCGCAGAATGCGGCGCCGGATCGCCGGAACCCACCCGGCCCTGCGGCGCCACCGGCCCGGCCCCGCGCCCCTCGGGCTCGCAGCCGCCGGGAACTGAGCCACGAGCGCCCGTACCCGGCACGCCGGTCCACATCCGGAACCCCCCCGGCCCCGGCCCCCGACCCCGGCCCGGCACCCGCACCCGGGTCGCCGGGATGCAGTGCCCCCGGACCTCCAGACCTCGGCCTCAGCCTCCAGCCCCCGCCCCCGCCTCCGCCTCCAACCTCCAGCCTCCGCCCTTCCGACTCACCCTTCCAACCCTCCCTTCAACGTGACACGGCGGCCCACCGGAAGGAC
>NZ_JBHVHF010000018.1:0-56336 GCF_042800315.1 Streptomyces sp. NPDC057638 | reverse complement strand
CCCCTGAAGGCCCGCCCTCGCGCCGTGCGGTGCGCCTGAGCCGGGCAGGCGCCCAGGCTCATTCCTTGCGGTAGGAGTACGCCTCTGTCGCGGCCGCCTCCACCGCGTCCAGACTGGCCCCGGCCGACGCCGTGACCACCGCGGCGACCGCGCCCTCCACGAAGGGCGCGTCGATCAGCCGGGTTCCTTCCGGAACCTCGTCCCCCTCCGCCACCAGCGATTTCACCGTGAGTACCGCACTGCCCAGATCCACCAGCACGGCGATCCCCACGCCCTGGTCGACCGCCTCGGCCGCTCGCGCTATCAGCGCGGAGCTGGTCCCGAGCCCGCCGTCCGGGGTGCCCCCGGCGGCGGCGACGGGGGCCGTCGGGCCACCGCCCGCGAGTCCCCTGGCCAACGCGGCGACGGACTCCGCTACCGCCGCGCTGTGGGAGACCAGCACTATGCCGACCTTCTTGTCCTCACTCATCGCGCCACCTCCCGGGAATGGGGAGCCCGTTCGCTCCGCCGATGCCGCTGGGGCTCCCCGCGGGGGAGCCACTCGTCACCCTCATCGCGCCGCGTCCGCGAGCGCGGCGATCAGGAGAGCGGAGGACGCCGCCCCGGGATCCTGGTGGCCGATGCTGCGTTCGCCCAGATAGCTGGCCCTGCCCTTGTGGGCCTGGAGCACGATCGTGGCCTGCGCGCCCTTCTCGGCCGCGTCCCGGGCCGCCTCGAACGAGTCCAGGGTGTCCTCCAGCGCGGCCACCGCGGGCTCCAGGGCGTCCAGCATCGTCTTGTCCCCCGGCCGGGCGCCCCCGAGCTGCGCCACGGCGGCCACCCCCGCCCGCAGGGCGTCCCCCAACTGGGCCGGTGTCACCTCGGGCGCGTCCCCGAGTGCCTTGCCCGCGCGCCGCAGGAGTGTCCCGTACAGCGGTCCGGACGCGCCACCCACCGAGGAGACGAGGGTCCGACCGGCCAGGACCAGCACGGCTCCGGGCGTCCCGGGTGCCTCCTCCTCCAGCGCCGCCGAGACCGCCGCGAAGCCCCGCTGGAGATTGCTGCCGTGGTCGGCGTCGCCGATGGCCGAGTCCAGCTCGGTGAGTCTGTCGGCCTCCCGGTCCACCAGCGCGGTGGACGCCGTCAGCCAGCGGCGGAAGAAACGGGCGTCGAGCACATGAACCTCCTGTGGTGAGTCGGTCCTGGTGGTTCAGCGACCCCAGCGGAGCGCGGCGGTCCGCACCGGCGCGTCCCAGAGTCCCAACAGCTCCTCATCGACTTCGCAGAGTGTTACCGAACAGCCTGCCATGTCCAGAGACGTCACATAGTTTCCGACGAGGGTACGGGCGACGGACACCCGTCGCTCGGCGAGTGCCCGCTGGACCTCGGCGTTGTATCCGTACAGCTCCAGCAGGGGAGTCGCGCCCATCCCGTTCACCAGGACGAGTACCGGCCCCCGGGGTTCGCGGTCCTCGATCACCGCGTCCACGCTGATGTCCGCGATCTCCCGGGCGGTCATCATCGGGCGGCGCTCCCGGCCGGGCTCGCCATGGATACCGATGCCCAGCTCCAGCTCACCGCCGGGCAGGTCGAAGGTGGGGGAGCCCTTCGCCGGGGTGGTGACGGCGCTGAGGGCGACCCCGAAGCTGCGCGAGAGATCGTTGACCTGGCGCCCGATCGCCTCCACCCGCTCCAGCGGGGCCCCGGCCTCGGCGGCGGCACCGGCGATCTTCTCCACGAAGAGCGTCGCCCCGGTGCCTCGCCGTCCGGCCGTGTCCCCGCCGTCGGACACGGCCACGTCATCGTGGACGAGCACCCGGCCCAGCCGGATCCCCTCGTCCTCCGCCAGCTCGGCGGCCATGTCGAAGTTGAGGACGTCACCCGTGTAGTTCTTGATGACGAAGACCACCCCCTGGCCGCTGTCCACGGCCGCCGCGGCCCGCACCATCTGGTCGGGTACGGGGCTGGTGAACACCTCGCCGGGACAGGCGGCGGCCAGCATCCCCGGCCCGACGAAGCCACCGTGCAACGGCTCGTGCCCCGACCCGCCCCCGGACACCAGCGCCACCTGCCCGGCGACGGGCGCGTCCCGCCGCACGATCACCCGGTGCTCCACATCCACCAGGAGCTCGGGATGGGCGGCGGCCATCCCCCGCAGGGCGTCGGCGACCACGGTCTCGGGAACATTGATGAGCATCCTCAACGGTCTCTCCTCGGCAGCTGAACAGATGGACCCCTGAGCTGTGTTTTCGCAGCTCAGGGCATATAAGGGCAGTTGGTGATCTTGGCGTTCCACGGCGGTCGGGGGCGGGTTTCGGCGGAACTCTCGCTGACCTGATGCCGACTCTTCTGACGATGTATCAAATTTCGGCGGTGGAGCTCGGGTTTTCACACGCGGACACTCGGACCAGTATCAGGCGAGAGTCCCTCTTTGTGAGGGTGGTGTCGTGATCTGTGTTCGCTTGTCGGCCTTGCCGTTCCCCCGACGGTCCGCCGCCCGCGCGACGGGGTTGCCGGGCGGGGGGACATGCTGTGGGGGATGGCCCCTTTCCTCTGTGCGGCGGAGTGGTGGTGTCGCCCGGAAGGATGACGCCTCTCTCTGCTGGTGATCATGTGACTGCCCTGCTCTTCGGACGAGTCCGAACCACGCGGCCGCCTGTCCGGCCGGGTCGTACCGTCGTCCGCGTGTCACAGTGCTGGAGGGCTTGGTCAGTCGCGCTACCGGTCAGTCTGTGGCGCCAGACTCGCGTTGCTGCTGTGCCCGCGCAGGTGGGCGAGTGTTCGGCGGGAAGGACCAGACGGGTGCCCGGGGCTCGGGGGCGAGGACCACCGCAGGAGCCTCTCGGCTTCCACGACAACGTGGTGGAGGAACGGGAGAGCCGACTGCCTGAGGCCTGGATGCCGCTGGCCATGAGGTTGGTGTCACTGCTCGTGTTGACCTTCGAGTTGGTTGAAGCCCGATGATGGCGCGGTGCCACATGATGAGTTGATGCCGATCGGGGCCTTCGCCCAACGCAGTGGTCTGACCTCCAGCGCGTTGCGGTTCTATGCCGACTCCGGGCTGCTGCCCCCTGTCGAGGTCGACCCGGTCTCGGGCTACCGCTACTACAGCGCCGACCAGGTGGTGCAGGCGACCGTGCTGCGTCAGCTCCGCGAGCTCGCCATGCCCCTCACCACTGTCGAGGCTGTACTTGGTTCCGGTGCTGATGAGGCATCCCGGCTACTCGATGAGCATGTCGCAAAGGTCGTCGGGAAGGCGGCGGCCGCGCAGCAGAAGGCTGCTGTCATCAAGTCCGCGCTCGGCAACGTGCCAGGTCTGCCCATTGCTGCGGTGAAGGGCCCTGTGCTGGCGGACGCGGTCGAGCAGGTCCTGACCGCGACCGCGTATGAGCACGGGATGCCGGCACTCGCCGGTCTGCGTATCGAGGCAAGCTATGAGGCGGTCACCCTGACCGCGACGGACCGATACCGGCTCTCCACTCGAACCCTGGTGCCGGCTGAAGCACCGGGGCAGACGTGGGCCGGCACGGTCCACGGCAACGAACTGCGGGGCGCGGTTGCCGAGATCCGCCGCAGTCCGCTGGTGCGGCTGGAAGCGGTGCCGCACGGAATCTGGCTCCGCGTGGCCGACCGGGAGGACCGGCACTGCCGGTTGCTGCCCGAGGAATTCCCCGACTACCAGCTGATGCTCGCTTCACTAGGCGACGTCACGACCCGTGTGACGGTGCCGAAGGAGCTGCTCCTGCGAGCCTTGGAAGACCAGCCCGGGGAGCGCATCACGCTGCACGTTTCCGACCACGGAATGCACGTCCGGTCAGCGGATGACGACAGCTCGGACATCTGGCTCCCGGCCACGGTAACGGGCCGGGCCCTCCAGATCTGGTTCGAGCTGACCACGTTCTATCCCGCCGTGAGCACCGCGATCGGCCCCGATGTCTTGCTCGACCTGCGGGGACCCGACCTTCCCGTCACGATCCGCTCCGCCGACCGCGGGGATCTCACCACCCTGGCCATGCCCATCGAGTCCGACCACTCCGCCTGAGAGAAACGACGAGGAACAGCCCATGACCACCGCACCCGCCAGCTCCGACCCGACCATGGAGGCCATCGGTCACGCCGTCGCCGAGGGCAGATCCGGTGACGGCGCCTCCGCCCGCCGGAAACTGCTGGGCCTGTGGTCCGCGATCGGTGTCACCGGTGATCCGCTGCACCGCTGCTCTCTCGCTCACCACCTGGCAGATCTCTACGAAGATCCCGCCCAGGCCCTCGCCTGGGACGTCCGGGCCCTGGACGCTGCCGATGCCGTGACCGAGCAGCGAGTCCAGGAGCATCACGCCGGCCTCCACATCGCCGGCTTCTACCCCTCCCTGCACCTCAACCTCGCCGACAACTACCGTCGGCTCGGCTCCTTCGAAGCCGCCACCGAGCACATCAACGCGGCAAAAGCACACACCCCCAGCCTTCCTCAGGGTCCCTACGGTGACCTTCTGCGTGGCACCATCCACGAGGTCGCCGAGGCCATCGCCGGGCGGGACCGGTCACGGCGAGCCTCCGCGCCCGGTTCCGCCGCGTGACGCACTAGAACGCACCCCTCACCATCGAGCGATGTCGCACAAGGCCCGAGCGCTCCGTCCCGGTTGACGGTCGCGGAGTAGGTGAGGGGGTCGGAGAACGGGGGCTGCACGCCGGGCTTCCCGCCCGACCGGCGCCAGCGACCTCGCCCGCCCCCTTGGTGGGGGCGACCAGAGGCAGGGTGCGGGCCTGGGGCGGCGCCCAAGTGTTCCGTTCAGGGTGCCGCCCCGGCACGGCCGTGCCCTCCTCGGGCAGGCGGAGGAGGGCACGGCCATGGGTCCTGTTCGGTCCGGTCAGACCCCGGTCCGGTCCTTCGGGTACGGCGCCACGGTCGCGGGCTCCGGCACGGCCGCGTTCCGGGGCGCGGGGCCGGTCTCGCTGAGGCCGTACCGATCGTGGAACCCGCGCAGGAAGCGGGGCGCGTACCAGGCCGAGCGGCCGAGCAGGCGCATCGCGGCGGGGACCAGGACACCGCGTACGGCGACGGCGTCGATGAGGATGGCCAGCCCGCTGCCCAGCCCGAACACCTGGAGGAAGCTGAGCTCGGCCGTCCCGAAGGCGAAGAAGGTGACGGCGAGCAGGCAGGCCGCGGCGCTGACGATGCGTCCCGTACGACCGAGGCCGTTGGCCACGGCGGACTCGTTGTCCTCGCCCAGATCATGGAGTTCCTTGATCCGGCTGGTGACGAACACCTCGTAGTCCATGGAGAGGCCGAAGGCGACGCAGAACATCAGCACGGTCATCGTCACCGGCATGGGCTGTGCGGTGAAGCCGAGCACCGAGGAGAGGTTCCCGTCCTGGAAGATCCAGGTCATGACGCCGAGGGTGGCCCCCAGGCTGACCAGGTTGAGGACCAGCGCGCGCAGCGGCTGGACGATGCTCCCGGTGAAGAGGAACAACAGCAGGAAGGTGGTGAGCGCGACCAGGGCCACCGCGAGCGGAAGCTGGCCGCCGATGGAGTCCTTGGAGTCGACGAGCGCGGCGTCGGCGCCGCCCACCAGCGGTCGCGTCCCGTCGGGCGGAGTGACCGCCCGTACCCGCTCGACCAGGTCCTGCGCCTCGTCCGACGCCGGTGCCAGGGCGCTGACGACGTTGACGCGCTGCGCGTCCGGGCGGCCGAGGGCGGCATTGCCGGTGCCGTCCGCCACGGACCGTCCGCCGGTGGTGGTTCCGGTGCTGGTCTCGACGCGGGCGACGCCGTCGAGTTCGGAGAGAGCGCGCGCGTACGCACGCAGGGAGGTCGTGTTCACGGGCCCGTCGATGACGACGTGGAGGGCCGCTTCGTCGCTGCCGTTGAACTTCTCCGCCAGGACCGAGGCGACCTGACGGCTCTGGGCGTCCTGGGGGAGCACGCGTTCGTCCGGCGTGCCGAAGGTGATGCCCAGCAGCGGGCTCGCGGCGAGGACCAGGACGGCGAGCACGGGCAGCGCGGTGAGGGCGGGACGCCGCATGACGGTGCGGGCCAGCCGTCCCCAGACGCGCCCTGGGCTGTCGGCGCGTGCCGGGTTCACCCACGGCAGCCGCCCGCTGTTGACCCGGTGCCCGAGGACGACGAAGAGGGCCGGCATCACGAACAGGGTGCTGACGGCGGCGATGAGGACGACGCCGATACCGGCGTATCCGAAGGAGCGCAGGAAGTACTGCGGGAAGACCAGGAGTGCGGCGAGCGCGGCCGCCACGGTCGCGGCTGAGAAGGCGACCGTACGACCCGCGGTGTGCACCGTCAGCCGGACGGCGTCCTCCACCGACTCCCCGGCGGCGAGTTGCTCGCGGAACCGGCTGACCATCAGCAGGGCGTAGTCGATGCCGAGACCGAGACCCAGCGCGGTGGTCAGGTTGATCGCGAAGACGGAGACGTCGGTGACGCTGCCCAGCAGGAACAGCTCGGCGAACGTCCCCATGACGGCGAAGACCCCGATCGCCAGCGGAAGCAGGGCCGCGACCACACTGCCGAAGACGAACAGGAGGAGTACGAGGGTGATGGGGACGGCGATGGCCTCGGCCAGGATCAGGTCCTTCCCCACCTGGGTCCCGATCTCGTCGCCCACGGCGGTGCCGCCGCCCGCCCGGACCGTCAGAGCCCCTTCGTACTCCCCGGTGTAGGTCTCGATGATGCTCTTGGCGTTCGCGTCCTGCTCGGTCTCGTCACCCTTCACATGGGCGAGTACGAGGGCTTCGCGGCCGTCCTCGGAGCGGAGGTCGGGGTTGTCCGCGTCCCAGTACGAGATCACGTTCTCCAGGCCCCGCTCCTTCCGCAGTTCGGCGACCAGGGCCCGGCCGTGCTCCCGGGCGTCCGAGGCGTCGACGCGGCCCTCGGGGGCACGGACCAGCAGGACCAGGTTCGTCTCCCCGCCGAACTTCTCGCCGATGACCTTCCCCGCCCGGGTGGACTCCGAGGCCGGGTCGTCGAAGCCGCCTCCCAGGAGCTTGTCGAAGGCGCCGGCGCCCGCGACACCCATGAGTGCCACAGCCACGACGGCGCCGACGAGTATCAGCCGGGACCGGTGGATCACCAGTTCGGCCAGGCGTTCAAACACGTGTGGTCTCCCTTGAGCGCGGTGGTACTGAGGTCCGGGCGAACGAGATCAGGCGGGCTGAGCCGGTCCGGGGAGGGCTGTGGGCGTGCTGGTCCGCGCGGACCCTTCGGCACAGCGGACGCGGCTGGACCCGCTGTCGGACTCCTCGTCGCCGCGACCGAAGCTAGCGGGGATATAGAGGGCTTGGCAGTGTTAGATTTTTCTGACGAGCTACAACCTCTTTTGGCCCTGCCAGACTCGGCGGCGCTCGCGTGGGTAGGGTCGCGGTATGCCCGCCGAAGAACACGCGAAGACGCGCCCCTCCCTGCGCGAGCGCCGCCGCGCGGCCGCCGTTCAGGAGATCGTGGACGCCGCCGAGCGCCACATCGTCGAGAACGGTCCCGCGTCCCTGTCCCTGCGCGCGGTCGCCCGGGACCTCGGCATGACCGTCCAGGCGCTCTACCACTACTTTCCGAGCTGGGCCGATCTCCTCACGGCCCTCATCGTCAAGGCGTACGACGACATGGCGGACGCCGTGCAGGCCGCCGTCGACACCGCGGCGGAGGGTTCGGATCCGCCGCGCGTCCTGGTCGCGGCCGAGGCATACCGGCACTGGGCCGTCACCCACCCCGAGCGGTTCCAGCTCATCTACGGAACGCCGCTGCGGCAGTACGAGGCACCCGCCGACGGGCCGACCACCCGGGCGATGATCCGCATGAGCCGGATCTTCCAGTGTGTGATGTTCGAAGGGTTCACCCAGGCCCAGCTGGCGGCGGCCGACCATCCGCCGCTGTCGCCCTCGCTGCGCGCGCATCTGGCCCAGTTCCCGCCGGACGGCCTGGGGGCACTGCCGCCCCCCGCGGTCGCCCTCCTTCTGAACGCGTGGGGCCACCTGCACGGCCTCGTCGTCCTGGAGGTGTCCGGGCACACCGTGTTCCTCGGTGGGCACCAGGCCGAGATCTTCCGCATGGGGATGCGGAACATGGTGGAGGACGTGCGCAGCCGGATACCCGCCGCCGCACCGGGCACATCGGCCACGGAGCCCGCCGCGGATGAGCGTGCCGATGTGCCGGAGCCGATCTGAGCCGGTATCAGCGGGAGCCGCGTGTACCCCTGTGCGCGTACTCCCGGCCCACGACCGGGCTGTCCGGCGCCGATGCCGGGGCGCCCCGGGCCGCGCGGGGCCACAGCCGTACGGCGAGCAGACCCGCCGCGAGGGCGATGGCGCCCAGGGCGAGAACTGCCGAGGAGAGTCCGGCCGCCGCGCCGAGCCAGCCGGCCAGCGGGTAGGTGAGGAGCCAGGCGGCGTGGGAGAGGGAGAACTGGGCGGCGAAGGCGGGGGCGCGCTGCTCGGGGGGTGCGGAGCGGCGGATCAGCCGCCCGGTGGGGGTGAGGACGAGGGAGGCGGCGGCGCCGAAGGCCGCCCAGGAGGCCAGGAGCGCGGGCCAGCGCCAGGCGCCGCCGTCCGCCGTGGTGATCAGGGCGAGTCCGGCGAAGACGGGGGTGAGGAGGAGGCCGCCGCGCAGCATGACCGTACGGTCCCCGGTCCGGTCGAGGAGACGGGGCAGCAGCAGGGCGGCGATCATGGATCCGGCCCCGTACGCGCCGAGCGCCAGGGCCACGTCACCGGCGCTGCGGCCGAGTTCGGCGCGGACGTAGACGACGGTGTTGACGGTGACCATGGCGCCCGCCGCCGCGACGGCGAGGTTGAGCGCCAGCAGGGACCGCAGCTGCGGTACGGCGAGGAAGAGACGGGTGCCCGCGGTGGCGCGGGCGTACGGACCGCCGGTGCGCGGGGCGGGGGCGGGTCTGGGCAGGACGGCCGAGGCGACCAGGGCGGCGGAGGCGGCGAAGCCCGCCACGGTTCCGTAGAAGAGCCCGTTGTCGGTGATCACGGTGAGGAGCGCCGCGGCGAGGGCGGGGCTGAAGAGGCTCTCCAGGTCGTAGGCGAGGCGGGAGAGCGACAGGGCCCGGGTGTAGTCGCGTTCGGCGGGCAGGACATCGGGGATGGTGGCCTGGAAGGTGGGGGTGAAGGCGGCGGACGCGGCCTGGAGCAGGAAGATCAGGGCGTAGACCTGCCAGACCTCGGTGACGAACGGCAGGGCCAGGGCGGTACCGCCGCGTATCAGGTCCGAGCCCACCATCAGGGCCCGGCGCGGCAGCCGGTCGGCCGCCGCGCCGATCGCCGGGGCGATCAGCACATAGGCGCCCATCTTGATCGTCAGGGCGGTGCCGAGCACCGCGCCGGCGTCCGCGCCCGCGATGTCGTACGCGAGCAGTCCCAGGGCCACGGTCGCCAGGCCGGTGCCGGTCAGGGCGATCACCTGGGCGGCGAACAGATGGCGGTAGGTGCGGTTGCGCAGCACGGACAGCATCCGGCGCTCCTCGACGGGCCGACGGGCGGGCTCTGCGGACCCCTCCATCGTAATCTCATGTGCGCATCTGTGCACATATAAATTCCGGCGGCCGGAATCTGCCCCTAAGCTGTGGCCATGGCCGACCGCGAACCTGTCCCAGCTGCGACCTATACGCATCTGCCGGTGCCGGAGGGGACGCATCTGCGGGCCCCCGACCCGGCCCGGCTCGCGCAGGCGGCCGAGGTCTTCGCCATGGCCGCCGACGCGACCCGGCTGCATCTGCTCTGGCTGCTCGCCCAGGACGAGTCCGATGTCGGATCGCTCGCCGCCCGGTGCGGCGCCTCCCGGACCGCCGTCAGCCAGCACCTGGCGAAACTGCGGCTGGCCGGGCTGGTGGAGACCCGCCGTGAGGGCCGCCATGTCGTCTACCGCCTTCGCGACGGACATCTGCGCCGACTCGTCCTGGAGGCGCTCAGCTACGCCGACCACCGGGTCAGCGGGCAGGCGCCCCACGACTGAGCGCGCTCACCCCGCCGTACTCGTCGATGACAGGGCGCCGTGACCGGAGCCGAGGGCCTGACGTACGGCTGCGACGGGTAGCCCGTACCGGGCGTGCGTGCGGTCCGGCCCGGGGATGTTCCGCCGGATCCAGCCCTCCTCGGTGAACACCCGCCGGACCGGACCGCCCTCGATGATCACCCCCGGGGTCTTCGGGTCGCGGGCGCGGAACTCCGCGCGGGGGGACCGGCGGCGGCAGCGGGTGTCCTTCCAGGCGTTCTCCCGAGGGCTGAGGTCGACGGCCCGGCCGTTCGCGCGGGGGGCAGTACGTCGGCCGGGGCTCCCGCCGCCTCCAGTCGTCCGTCGCGCAGGAGCAGGCAGTGCTGCCCGGCGCGCGCCGCCGTCAGGTCGTGGGTGGCCTGGACGACGGTGGTGCCCTCGGCGGCGATGTCGGCGAGCAGGTGCTCGATGCCCTGCCGTGCCTCGGGGTCGAGCCCCGTGCAGGGTTCGTCGAGAAGCAGCAGGTCGGACCGCTGGGCCAGTCCCTGGGCGATGAAGGCGCGTTGGCGCTGGCCGCCGGAGAGTTCGCCGAGCTGGCGGGCGGCGAGCGGGGCGATGCCCAGGCGCTCCAGCGCTTCGTCCACGGCGTCGTGGTCGCCGCTGGTCAGGCGCCGCCAGGGGCCGCGGGCGTACCAGCGGCCCATCTCCACGGTTCGCCGGACGGTCAGCGGGAGCGCGTCCCCGGCGGTGCTGCGCTGCGGGACGAAGGCGGGCGCGTGACCGCTGCCGTGGCGCACGGTTCCCGCTGTGGGGCGGATCACTCCGGCGAGGACGCCCAGGAGGGTCGACTTGCCGCTGCCGTTCGGGCCGGTCAGCGAGGTGACGCCCAACGCCGGTACGTCCAGGGTGACTTCGCGCAGCACCGGTCGGCGGCCGTATCCGGCGTCGACCGCCGTGAGGCGGACCCGGGGGTGGGGGAGAGGAGGCACGGCGGAAATCCCATCTGTAGTGATAATCATTTTCATTATAGTGTTGCCGCATGGAGTGGCTGAGCGGTCCCTTTGAGGTGACCTTTGTGCAAAGAGCCCTGGTGGCAGGGTTGTTGGTGTCCGCCGTCACGGCGCTCGCCGGTACCTGGGTGGTGCTCCGGGGGATGGCCTTCCTCGGTGACGCGATGTCCCACGGCCTGCTCCCGGGCGTCGCGGTCGCGGTCCTGCTCGGAGGCAGCCCCCTGGTGGGAGCCACGGCGAGCGCCGCCGTGATGGCGACCGGGGTGACCCTCATCGGGCGGACCCCGCGCCTCTCCCAGGACACCAGCATCGGACTGCTCTATGTGGGGATGCTCTCCCTGGGCGTCATCATCGTGTCCCGGTCCCAGTCCTTCGCCGTCGACCTGACCGGCTTCCTCTTCGGGGACGTCCTCGCCGTGGGCCGGGACGACCTGCTCGTCCTGGCCCTCGCCCTCGGCATGGCGGCGACCGTCACCGCGCTGGGCCACCGGGCCTTCCTCGCCCTCGCCTTCGACGAACGCAAGGCCCACACCCTGGGGCTGCGCCCGCGCTGGGCCCACGCCGTACTCCTGGGGCTGCTGACCCTGGCGATCGTCGCCTCGTTCCACATCGTGGGGACCCTGCTCGTCCTCGGCCTGCTCATCGCCCCACCCGCCGCCATGCTCCCGTGGGCGCGCGGCGTGCCCGCCGTCATGGCCGGAGCGGCGCTGCTCGGGGCGAGCGCCACCTTCCTCGGACTGCTCCTGTCCTGGCACCTCGACACCGCCGCGGGCGCCACGATCGCGGTGCTCGCCGTCGCCCAGTTCTTCCTCTCCCGCACCGCCGCGGCGCTCCGCTCCCGCTGGGCACACCGACCCGCGGCGACCGCCGGGGCGCCCCGGTCCGCCGGACCTGAGCACCCCGCGGTCCCCACCCCCCGACCCGCAGCAGATATGGGAGCCCACGACTCGTGACCATCCGCACCAGGGTCCCGGCCCGGCGCCGTGCCCCGATCGCCCTCGCCCTCACCGCCGCCCTCGCGGCCGGATGCACGGCGGGCGGCGCGTCCGGCAGCAGGCCAGGACCACCGGACCCGACACCGCACGGCTATGTCGAAGGGGCCGAGGAATCGGCCGAACAGCAGTCACGTCTCGTCGTGAGCGAGTCCGCCACCGGCCGGACCCGTGTCCTCGACCTGATCACCGGGAAGCGTCACACCGTTCCGCCGGTCAAGGGCGCCACCGCCCTGACCACCGACGGCCGGTTCGGCTACATCCACAGCCCCGGCGGCGTCTCCGTCCTCGACACCGGCGCCTGGATGGTGGACCACGGCGACCACGTCCACTACTACCGCGCGGACATCCGCGCCGTCGGCCGGATCGCCACCCGCGGAGCCGCCCGGACCGGCGGCGACGAGAGCCTGACCGCCGTGACGACCCCGGGCCGCGGGACGACACTCCACCGCCGCGGCGACCTGGAGCGGGGCAGAACGGGAGCGGCCCGGAGCCTGCCCGGACGGCATACCGCCGTGCTCCCCTTCCGGGAGAACCTCCTGGCCGTCCCCGGGCCCGGAGCGACCGCGATAGCGGTGCTCGACCGCCAGGGCCGGGCCAAGGCGTCACTGACGGCCCCCTGCCGTGACCCGCGCGGTGACGCCGTGACCCGCCGGGGCGTCGTCCTCGGCTGCGCGGACGGAGCCCTGCTCATCCGGGCCCACGGTGAGACGTTCTCGGCGGTCCGCATTCCCTACGCCGAGGACGTGCCCGCGCACGAGCGGGCCCGCGACTTCCGTTCCCGGCCCGGCGGCGACACCCTCACGGCCCTGGCCGGAGAGAACGCCGTCTGGGTCCTGGACGTGACCGAACGCAGCTGGAAGCGGGTGCGGACGGGCCCCGTGCTCGCCGCCAACACCGCGGGCGAGGGCGCCCCCCTGCTCGCCCTGGGCACCGACGGCACCCTGCGCGGCTTCGACATCGGGACCGGCGCGCGCACCGCCGAGGCCGCCCTCGGTGCCGCCCCCTCCCGTCCGGGCGTCCGCGCCGGTGCCGCCGGAGCGCCGGAGATCGCCGTCGACCACAGCCGTGCCTACGTCAGCGACCCGAAGGGCCGCCGGATCACCGAGATCGACTACAACGACTCCCTGCGGATCGCCCGCTCCTTCGATCTGGACATCCGCCCGGACCTGATGGTGGAGACCGGCCGATGACCACCGGAACCACCCGGCATCCGTACCGCCGTGCCCTGCTGCTCCTGCTCGGAGTCCTCCCCGGACTCCTGCTGCTCCCGGCCTGCTCCAGCGGCGAGGACCGGCCGCGGATCGTGGTCACCACCAACATCCTCGGCGACATCACCCGCGAGATCGCCGGAGCCGAGGCCGAGGTCACCGTCCTGATGCGGCCCAACGCCGATCCCCACTCCTTCGGGCTGTCCGCCGCCGAGGCGGCCACCCTCGAACAGGCCGACCTCGTGGTGTTCAACGGACTCGGGCTGGAGGAGAACGTGCTGCGGCACGTCGGCAATGCCCGCCGGGCCGGTGTACCCGTCTTCGAGGCCGGAGCCGCCGCCGACCCGCTCACCTACCGGTCCGCCGACAGCGGCAGCCAGGGCGAACAGGGAGCGCCCGACCCGCACTTCTGGACCGACCCCGACCGGGTGCGCAAGGCCGCCCGTCTGATCGCGGACCGGATCACCGAGCATGTGGACGGTGTCGACCGGAACGCCGTGCGGGCCAACGCGCTGCGCTACGAACGACAGCTCGCCGACCTCACCACCTGGATGACCCGGTCCTTCGAGCGCGTCCCCGAGGACCGCCGGGCCCTGGTGACCAACCATCACGTCTTCGGCTACCTCGCCGACCGCTTCGGCTTCCGTGTCATCGGGGCCGTCATCCCCAGCGGCACCACACTCGCCTCGCCCAGCTCGTCCGACCTGCACTCCCTCACCCGGGCGATGCGGGACGCGGGCGTACGGACCATCTTCGCCGACTCCTCGCGCCCCCAGCGCCTGGCCGAGGTCCTGCGCGAGGAGATGGGCGGCGATGTGCGCGTCGTCGAGCTCTACTCCGAGTCACTGACCGAGGAGGGAGGCGGAGCGGACACCTACCTGTCGATGATGCGGGCCAACACCGAGGCCCTGACCAACGGCCTCACCACAGGCTGACGGACCCGCCCGGGGACCGAACGGCCCGGGCGGGGACGCACGACCGTGCCGCGAACCCGCGGCCCCACGCCGCACCCAGCGGCGAAGAGAGGAACACCGCAGTGAGAACAACCGCACGCCGCCGCACCACCACCGGTGCCGCGTTCGCCCTCGCCGCCACCCTGGCCCTGACCGCCTGCGGCGCGGAGAAAGCGGCGGATACCCAGGCCACGGCGGCCGGCAAGAAACCGGACAGCACGCCCCTCGCGGTGACGGACCCCTTGGTCGCCACCTTCGACGGCGGCCTCTACATCCTGGACGGCCGGACCCTGAAGCCGGCCAGGACGGTCGTCCTGCCCGGCTTCAACCGGGTCAACCCCGCTGGAGACGACACCCATGTCATGGTCTCCACCGACTCCGGCTTCCGTGTCCTCGACACCTCCGCGGGGGCCCTGACCGGTGTCGAGTTCACGGGCGCCAAGCCCGGCCATGTCGTCCGGCACGCGGGCAAGACCATCCTCTTCACCGACGGCACCGGCGAGATCCATGTCTTCGACCCGGACGACCTCGCCACCGGTACCAAGCCCGGGGGACGCACCCACACCACCGACAAGCCCCACCACGGAGTGGCCGTCGAGCTGAGGAACGGCGAACTCCTCACCACCGTCGGCGACGACGAGAAGCGCACCGGCGCCCTCGTCCTCGACAAGAACGGCAAGGAGACGGCCCGCAGCGAGAACTGCCCCGGCGTCCACGGCGAAGCCGCCGCCCAGGGCGAGGCGGTCGCCGTCGGCTGCGAGGACGGCGCCCTGATCTACCAGGGCGGCGCGTTCACCAAGGTCACATCCCCCGACCCGTACGGCCGTATCGGCAACCAGGCCGGAAGCGACGCCTCCCCGATCCTCCTCGGCGACTACAAGACCGATCCCGACGCGGAACGCGAACGCCCCGAGCGCGTCTCCCTCATCGACACCCGCACCGGCACGATGCGCCTGGTGGACCTCGGCACCAGTTACTCGTTCCGCTCCCTGGCCCGCGGCCCGCACGGCGAGGCGCTCGTTCTCGGCACGGACGGCGCCCTGCACGTCATCGATCCCGAGAAGGCCAAGGTCACCAGGAGCGTTCCGGCGGTCGGAGCGTGGCGGGAACCCCTGGACTGGCAGCAGCCCCGGCCCGTCCTCTTCGTCCGCGGCCACACCGCCTACGTCAGTGAACCCGCCAAGCGCCAGCTGCACGCCTTCGACATCGCGTCGGGCCGGAAGCAGGCGACCGTCACCCTGCCGAAGGCGACCAACGAGCTGACCGGCGTCACCGCGCACCACTGACCACCCAGCCCCCGGCACACCGTTGGCCGGGCCCTCGTCCGCCCGACGGCACGGGCGCTCGGGGGTCCGGCGAACGCCTCCGCGTACACCTTCGCTCCGCCCGCGTGGTGCTCCGGCGGCGCGTCCCCCGGCGCACGGCGTACGGACGGAGCGCTCATCCGACGCGTGCCGCGGACGCGGCGACGGGGTGCAGGGCGGCGTACTCCAGCGGGGCGGACGGGTCGATCGACACGCTCAGCCGGGCCGGCGGGGCGTCGGCGCGGACGAGGAGGTCACCGACGGCGGCGATCATGGCGCCGTTGTCGGTGCACAGGGTCAGCGGCGGCACCCGCAGCTCCACCCCGGCGGCGGCGCAGCGCTCCTCGGCCAGCGCCCGCACCCGTGAGTTGGCCGCCACCCCGCCGACCACCACCAGCGTCGAGACCCCGTACGCCCGGCACGCGGCCAGCGCCTTACGGGTCAGCACGTCCGCGACGGCTTCCTGGAGCGCGGCGGCGCCGTCGGCCACCGGCAGTTCCTCGCCCGCCAGCCGGTGCTTCTCGGCCCAGCGCGCGGCGGCGGTCTTCAGCCCGGAGAAGGAGAACGCGTACGGATCGTCGCGCGGCCCGGTCAGCGGGCGCGGGAACGCCACCGCGCACGGATTCCCCTCCCGGGCGGCCCGGTCGATCGCCGGACCGCCCGGATAGGGCAGCCCGAAGACCCGGGCCACCTTGTCGAAGCACTCACCCGCCGCGTCATCGACCGTGTCACCCAGATGCAGGATCGGATCCCGGACGAGATCCCGCACCAGCAGCAGCGAGGTGTGACCGCCGGAGACGATCAGCACCACACAGGGATTGGGCAGCGGGCCGTGCTCCAGGGTGTCGGCCGCGACATGCCCGGCCAGGTGGTGCACCCCGTACAGCGGCACTCCCGCCGCGTACGCGAGCCCCTTGGCTCCCGCCAGCCCCACCTGGAGCGCTCCCGACAGACCCGGCCCGGTGGTCACGGCGACCGCGTCGAGGTCGGACAGCCGCAGCCCCGCCTGGTCCAGGGCCTCCCGCACCACCGGATTGAACGACTGGAGGTGGGCCCGGGCGGCGATCTCCGGCACCACCCCGCCGAACCGGGCGTGCTCGTCCATGCTCGACGCCACCACATGGGCGAGCAGCCGCCCCTCCGACACGATCCCGGCTCCGGTCTCATCGCACGACGACTCGATCCCGAGAACGATGCGCCCTGTGGACATAAAGACTCCCTCGCACTCATATCGCGGGGTCAGTGTAGTTGCACACGAGTTGCAACAAAGCCTCCGCCGTTCCTTCACCCCGCGCTGGTCCCGCCCCGCCATCACGGGAAATCACCGCGGACACCGGGAACCCGGCACTCCCGTCGTCCGACTACCTCGGTGGCCGGGCAGAGGCGCGGCCGGAGCCGCTCCGGCATGGAGGGAACGGGGGATATGCGATGGGTGGGCTGGACATCAGGATGCGGGAGGTGGCCTGTCGGCATGGGCGGGTGGACGTCGTCACCGAGGTGGATCTGCGGGTCGCGGCCGGTGAACGCGTCGCCCTGACCGGCACCAACGGCTCGGGCAAGACCACGCTCCTGCGGGCGGTGCTGGGACTGCACCGGCAGGTGACCGGCTCGATCCTGGTCGGCGGGCGGGACACCCGGACCCCGGCGGAGTGGGCCTGGCGGCTGCGCTCCTGTGCCTGGATCCCGCAGAAGCCGGCGGGCGGGCTGTTCCCCCTGCTCGGCTCGGAGCTGCTGGCCAGCAGTGGCGCGCCCGCCGACGCCGGGCGGGCGGCGGCCAGGCTCGGGGTCGGCGGGTGCGCCGGGCGACCGCTGCACACCCTGTCGGGCGGTCAGTTACAGCGGATGTACCTGGCCCGGTCGATCGGCTGTGTCGCCGCGGGCGCGCAGGTCCTCCTGGCCGACGAGCCCACCGCCGCACTCGATTTCGCGGGGCAGGAGGAGGCGGCGGACGTCCTCACCTCCCTGCCGGTGACGCTGGTCGTGGTGACCCACGACCGGACGCTCGCGGACCGCTGCGACCGGCTGCTGGAGATGGCCGCCGGACGGCTGCGGGAGGTCCGGTGACACTGGCCCTCGCCGACGTCGGCGCCCTGCTGGAACTCGTACCGGTGCAGCGCGCCGGGTTCGCCCTGCTGCTGGCCGCGATCGGGCTGCCCGTCATCGGCGTGATCATCGTCGGTCTGGACATCATGCCGGTCCGGTTCGCGATGATGCACGTCGCCCTGCTCGGTATCGCGGTCGGCATGCTCACCGGGCTCGACCCCATGCTGTGCGCGCTCGCCGCCTGCGCCCTGGCCGGTGCGGGGGTCGCCCCGCTCGCCGGGACCCCGGGCGGTCTGTCCGGGGCGATGGGCCTGCTGATGAGCCTGGCCATCGCGGCGGCGCTGCTGCTGCTCTCCGTGTCGGGTGTCAACGCGTCCGGGGCGTTCGCCCTGCTCTGGGGGTCGATCCTGTCGGTCGGCACACCCGATCTGATCGTGCTCGGTGTTCTCGCGGCCGTGGTCCACGGGCTGTTCTGGTGGCGCCGCCGGGACATCGGGCTGTTGTTGTACGACCGGGAGCTCGCCCACTGCTCCGGAGTCCCGGTACGGATACTGACCGCCGCGCTCCTGGTCCTGGTGGCCATCGCCGTCGCCGGGGCGATCAAGCTCACCGGTGCCCTGCTCGTCGATGCCCTGACCCTGCTGCCCGCCCTCGCCGCCCGCCGACTGGGCACCTCGCTGAAGTCGATCACCCTGTGGGCGGTCGGCATCGGCGTCGTCGTCAATCTGACGGGTTTCCTGCTGTCCCTGTGGCTGGACTGGCCGCCGGGCCCGGTGCTCGTCCTCACGGCGGGGGCCCTGGCCATCGCCGTCCACTGCGTACCCGAACGGAGAATCAGCTCATGGCGCGCACCCGCTTCCGCACCTCTTCCCTCCTCGCGCTGACCGTCCTGCCGGCCCTGACCCTCGCGACGGGGTGCGGCGGCGACGGCGGTACGTCCGCCGACGCCGGGCACGCGCACCACGGTCAGCCGGTGGTGGTCACGACCACCACCTGGGAAGGCGCCCTCGCCAAGGCGGCGGGTGCCGAGGACATCGAGGTCATCGTGGAGCAGTCGGTACGCCACGCCCCCGACTACGACCCGAAGCCGTCCGACCTGGCCGCCGTCGCCGAGGCGGACTTCGTCCTCTACGCCCCGTTCGAACCGTACGCGGAGAAGATCAAGGAGGCCGCGGGGTCGAAGGCGAAGCTGGTCGAGGTGAACCTCGACAACGACCCCGGGAAGCTCACGGCCGAGGTCACCCGACTGTCCGGGCTCTTCGGCACCGAGCCGGACGCCGAGCGGTGGAAGAAGGAGTTCGCCACCGAGTACGCCCAGCTGAGCGAGGACCTCCGGGCCGCCTGGCCCGGCGGCAGGAGTCCGCGCGTGGTCAGCCAGGTCTTCACCACCTGGGCGGCGAAGCTGGCCGGCGCCACCACCACGGGGACCTACGGTCCCGAGGCCGTGACCCCGGCGCAGCTCGCCGAACTGTCCGCGCGCAAGCCCGCCCTGGTCCTGGACAACGCGCATATGTCGACGGGAACGGTCCTGCCCGGCTCCGGCGCCCGGCACGTCGCCATCGTCAACTACCCGGGCGACGATCTCGACCTGCTGCCGGTCTACCGCGACGCGGCGGCCGAGCTGAAGAAGGCCATGGCGGATTCCTGACCCGTGAGTCCGGGCGCGGTTCCACCACGACCGGACCGGCGAGGGGTTCCCGCCGGTCCGGCGCGGCCGTCCGGGCGCGTTCTCCGTGGGCTCCTCCCTCGGACCGGGCCCCGGGCGTGCTCGCCGGACCGGGGTGCCCCGGGCGGATGGGAACGGCCTCCGTCCGGTTCCGCGCCTCGGTCGACGAGGCGCTGGACCGGCACGGAGGCCGTCGTGGACCGACTCGGCCGCACCGCTATGCCCCGGACGCGCCGCATGCTTCGAGGGAGGTGTTCACGGTGGCGCCACCCGCCCCGGGCTCACCCGCCCGGCGGCCGGTCAGCTCGCCTTGCGGCGAGCGCGGCCGAAGAACAGGGCGCCCGCGGCGAACAGCGCGCCGCCCGCCGCCCAGGTCAGCGCGCCGGTCGGCGAGGAGCCCGTGGACCCCGTCTCGGCGGAGGCCAGCGCGGGCGCGTGCTCGTCCCCGCCGTGACCGGCGTGGCTGACGGTCGAGTGCGTCGAGGCGGCCTCGATGCCCGCCTCGGTCGGGGCCTTGGCCGACGCGGCGGCGGCCGTGCCGAAGACGACGTCCGAGCAGCCGTAGAAGGCCTCGGGGCTGTCATGACGCTGCCAGACCTTGTAGATGATGTGACGGCCCGTACGGGCGGGGAGGTTACCGGTGAACTTGTAGTAGCCGTTGTCGCTGGCGCGCGGCGTGGAGTACGTGGCCACCGGGGTCGCGTCCAGGTCCGACCACTTCAGCGGCTGCGTCGGGTCGAAGCCCTGCTTGGTGATGTACAGCGTCATGGCGCCCTGGTGGGCCGCGGTGATCCGCACATTGAAGTTGTAGGAGCCCGGGGTCACCGTCGTGGCGGGCCAGTCGGTGCGCGCCCAGTCCAGGGCGCGGTACTTCACGCGGTTGGCGGAGCAGAGCTTGCCGTCCGGGATGATCTGCTGGTGCCTGTTGTTGGCATTCGCGATGTTGACCTCGTTCCAGTCGTACAGCGGCTGGGTACCCGAGTCGGCGGCGAGGTCCTTGCAGACCTTGGACTTCAGTGTCTCCGGGCCTTCGGCGAAGCAGGCGCTCACGCGGCTGACCGGGCCGAAGACGGAGCCGTGTGCGGTCGCGGGCGAGGGCACGAGCGACAGGAGGGTCGCGGCGGACGCGACGGCGGAGGCTGCGGCGACGCGGCGGCGGGTGGCAGACATGGTGGCTCACTCTCGTACGTGTAGGGGACGTCGGGAGGTTCTCGGCAACACCGGCCCTGACGTGGGGTGTTGGGACGGTGATCCACTCCAGCAGGATCGCATTGGTACATACCAATAGCAAGGGGGGTTCGTGCGAGCCGACCTCCGAGTGGGCCTCTCATGACCGGGACACAAGGAGGACTTGAGCCGGACTGATGTCAGCGTGATGGCCGCCGTTCCCGTCGCGCGGTGGCGGTCCGTCGCGCGGTGGCGGTCGGCGGGGGGACGGGTCGGCGCCCGGCCGGGCTCCACACCCGCTCCAGCCGGGCACCCTCGCCGGTGACCGGACCCTGCGGGGCGCTGTCTACCTCTGATCTTGGCCAGTGCTCCGTCCTTCAGGGCGGGGGTGAAGGCCATCTTCGGGTCGGAGGCGCGAAGCGCCGGAGTTCGCTGCGCCCTGTCGTGACGGTCAGACGGGCCGTTTCTGGTTCTCGATGTACTGCTTGACCACGGTCAGCGGTGCGCCGCCGCAGGACCCGGCGAAGTAGGAGCCGGACCAGAAGCGTCCGCCCCACAGGTACCGGCGCACGTGCGCGTCGTACTCCTTGCGCAGCATCCGGGCCGACACTCCCTTGAGGGAGTTGACCAGCTTCGAGAGCTGGACCTTCGGCGGGTAGTGCACCAGAAGGTGCACGTGGTCGTCCTCGCCGTTGAACTGTTTCAGCTCGGCCTCGAAGTCCGCGCAGACTTCCCTCATGATCTCTTCGCACCGCGTCAGCATGGCGTCGGTCATGGCCTTGCGCCGATACTTGGTGACGAAAACCAAGTGGACATGCAGGTGGTAGACGACGTGACGACCGGTGCGTACATCGGGATGGGGATGCCAGCGTGGTGACATAAACCCAAGGGTATGGTGACCGGCGTGCAGCTTCGGTACAGCTTCCGCCTGTACCCGGGCGCCGGTCAGCGCATGGCGTTGGAACGGGCGTTCGGGTGTGCTCGGGTGGTCTTCAACGACGCTCTCCGGGCCCGTGAGACCGCCCGCGCCGCCGGCCTGCCGTTCATCCCGTCCGGCGAGCTGTCCAAGCAGCTCACCGCCTCGAAGAAGACACCCGGGCGGGCATGGCTCGCTGAGGTTTCCTCGGTCGTGCTGCAGCAGTCTCTCCGGGACCTGGACACCGCCTACAAGAACTTCTTCGACGGCCTCAAAGGCAAGCGGCCGAAGACGGGGCCGCCCCGCTTCAAGTCCCGCAAGGACACCCGGCAGTCGGTCCGGTTCACCGCCAACGCCGGATGGAAGATCACGACCGGCGGCAGGCTCCGACTGCCGAAGGTCGGTGACGTTCCGGTCAGGTGGTCACGCTCCCTGCCGTCCACCCCCTCCACGGTGACCGTGGTCAAGGACAGCGCGGGACGGTACGTCGCCTCGTTCGTGGTCGAGACCGGGCCCGAGACGCCGCCCGCCACGGACAGCGTGGTCGGTATCGACCTGGGACTGACGCACTTCGCGGTCCTCTCGGACGGCACGAAGATCGACAGCCCCCGCTTCCTGCGCAGGGCCGGGAAGAAGCTGAAGAAGGCGCAGCAGGATCTCAGCCGCAAGGCCAAGGGGTCGAAGAACCGGGCGAAGGCCCGGGTCAGGGTTGCGCGTGCCCACGCACGGACGGTCGATGCGCGGCGCGAGTTCCACCACCAGCTCTCCACCAAGCTGATCCGCGAGAACCAAGCGGTCGCGGTGGAAGACCTGGCGGTCAAAGGGCTCGCCCGCACCCGCCTCGCCAAGTCCGTGCGCGACGCCGGATGGTCGGCGTTCACCACGATGCTGGAGTACAAGGCGGCGAAGTACGGCCGCACTCTCATCCGCATCGGACGCTTCGAGCCGACGTCTCAGATGTGCTCGCAGTGCGGCGTCAAGGACGGCCCCAAGCCCCTGCACGTCTGTACGTGGACATGCGGGGCCTGCGGTGCCCACCTGGACCGGGACATCAACGCGGCGGTCAACATCGCCAAGGCGGCCGGACTGGCCGTATCAGCCTGCGGAGCGCGGGTAAGACCGGGACTCCTCCCGGCACAGCGCGAAGAAACAGGAACCCACCCGAAGCCCCAGCCGGTGACCACCGGCAGGCAGGCGGGAATCCCCGCCCTCTAGGGCGGAGAGGATGTCAAGGTGCCTCCTGGCCCTTCCGTTCCCCGTCCCGGCCGCGGAGCGCCTGCCGCACCGACCAGACAACGGCGACCAGGGGTACGGCCACGATCGCGCCGATCACGCCCGCCGCGATGGCGCCCGCGATCACCGCGAGGGCGACCACGACGGGGTGGAGCCGGACGGCCCAGCTCATGACCAGGGGATGGAGCAGATGGCCCTCGATCTGCCCGATGATCACGATGAGTGCCACCACGATCCCCGCGATCAGCGGGCCCTTGGCCGCCAGGGCGATCACCACGGCGACGGCCAGGGCGATGGGCGAGCCGATCAGGGGGACGAACGCGGCGAAGAACTCCAGCAGGGCCAGCGGGAGCGCCAGGGGCACGCCGAGGAGGGTGAGGGCGACGCCGACGAGTACCGCGTTCACCGCGGCGACGAGCAGGACGCCATGGGTGTAGCCGGTGAAGGTCCGCCACGCCGCCCGCCCCGCCACGGCCGTACGACTACGGAACCGGGTCGGCAGCTCGGCGCGGAACCAGGCCCAGTACCGCTCGCCCGAGTGGATGAAGAAGACGGAGCAGAACACGGCGAGAGCGAGCACGGTGAGCACCTCGACCACCCGCCCCGCGCCGCTGAGGGCGGTGTCCACGACGGCGGACCGATGGGTCGTGAGCAACTGTCCGAGCTGGGACTGGAAGTCGGTCAGGGTATCGGCGGAGAGCCGGAACGGCGGCTTCTCCAGCAGGCCCAGGATCCGGTCGAACCCGCTGCGGAACTCCCGCGCCAGCGTGCTCGCCTGTCCGGCCACCACCTCCCCGACCAGCACGAACACACCGAGAACGAGGACGACACTGCCGGTCACCGTCAGCCCGACGGCGAGCGCGCGGCAAAGCCCGCGGGCCAGGAGGTCGGCGATGGGCCTGAGCACGGCCGTGGCCACCAGGGCCAGGAAGACGGCGACGGCGATCCGGTGGAAGCGGCCGAGCACGGAGAAGGCCCCGAGGACGACGAGGGCCACCGCGATGACACGCCAGGCGTACGCGGCGGCGATACGCAGCCCCTCGGGCACGGTCGGGCGCGCGGCGGTGACGGGCGGTGGCGGTGGCCGCTCGGGGGAGCTGGGCATCCCTGTGCTGTTACCGCGGCCGCACCGAGCGGGCCCGCGGGCGCCGCCGTTTTCACCCGCAGGGCGCCGCGGGATCCGCCGACCGGTCGGGTCACCGCCCCGCCGTTCCGCCGCACCGCACGGACTCCCGCCCTCCGCCGAGCGGCGAGGTCGGGGACGGGGGCGTGCGCAACGGGGCGGTGATCCGCCGTGCCGCCCGGCCCGGCGGTACGCTCCATGGGCCCGGCCCCGCGCGCCCCCGGACCGCGACGGCCGGAGTGGCAGGCGTGCACGGAGTGAAGGGGGCTCGCGCGGGCGTCCCGGTCGGCTGCCGGGGGCGTGGCTCAGTCCGAGGGGTCCTTGCCTTCGGCGAAGCTCCTCAGTGCGCTCTCCAGGTCGCTGAGGGTCTGTTCCGCCGGGGTGTCGAACTGCGTCTCCAGGGCCATGATGCTGGTGCCGCAGTAATGGGCGAGGTTCAGCAGCAGGGTCAGGAAGTCCGCCTCGTCGTGGGCGAAGGTGCGCCCCAGGATCTCCACGCCGTCCGCGGCGCCGTCACTGAACATGCCCCGGATGACCTCCACCGCCAGCGGGAACTCGTCGTCTCCTCTGGTGCGCGCCGCCTGGGCGAGCGAGTCGAGCAGCGCGTCGGTGCTCTGGCCGCTGCGCCCGGCGATCTCCGCCGTGAGGCCGACCGCGGCCATGGCGATTCCAGCGGCCATGAGGGAGACGCGCTCCATTCCCTGGTCGTCGGCGTCGGCGTGGGCGGTGGCCGCGATGATGCGGCCCGTTGGCAGGTCCGCGGGGCTGAGGGCGTCCGTGCGGTGACTGGCGGGGTCGATCGCGGCGCGGAGGAGCTCCATGACGGGCTCATGCGTGGAGGTGGTCATATCGCCATGCTGCTCCCGTGGGTGCCGTGCCGGGGGGGGTGCCCCTATGGGTTTCGTCAACCTGTGGGGGTGGGCTGGGGGTCGTAGAAGGTGCCGTCGCGGAGCATGGCGAACAGTACGTCGGCTCGGCGTCTGGCGAGGCAGAGGAGGGCCTGGGTGTGGTGCTTTCCCTGGGCGATCTTCTTGTCGTAGTAGGTCCTGGACGCCGGGTCGGCCAGGGCGGCGAACGCGGACAGGAAGAAGGCCCGTTTGAGCTGCTTGTTTCCACGGCGGGAGGGTTGTTCACCGCGGATTGACGAGCCGGAACTGCGGGTTGCCGGGGCGAGGCCGGCGTAGGCGGCGAGGTGGGCGGCGGAAGGGAAGTTGCTGCCGTCGCCGACGTCGATGAGGATGCGGGCTCCGGTCCTGACGCCGATGCCGGGCATCGAGGTCAGGACCTGGGAAAGAGGGTGTGCCTCCAGCAGTTCCTCGATCCGGGCGGCCAGGACTTTCCGCTGGTCGAGCACTGCCTGGAGCGAGGTGGCGAGGCTGGGGACGATCAGCGCGGCGGCGTCCGTGCCCGGGACGACGACGGTCTGCTCGTCGAGGGCGGTGAAGATGTCGTCGACCAGGCGCTCGGCCATCCTGGGGGCCTTCGGGCGTATGAGGGTGACCAGCCGTCGGCGTCCGGCTTTGCGGATTCGGGCCGGGGATCCGAACTGTTCCAGCAGGGTGAGGACGGCCGGGTGCTGGATTCGCGGGCCGATCACCCGTTCCAGGTGCGGGTGGATCTGGGTGAGCAGGCCGCGGAGCCGGTTGCCGACCCGGGTGACCTCACCCGCGAGGTCGTCGTCGAATCCCACGATCATCTCCAGCTCGGCGACGGTCTCGTCTTCGGGGTCGATCGCCCGCAGGGTGTGGGGCATCGCGCGGGCGGCGTCGGCGATGATGAACGCGTCGCGGGCGTCGGTTTTGGCCTCGCCCGGGTAGAGGTCGGCGATCCGCCGCATCGTCAGGCCGGGCAGGTAGGCCACCTGGCAGCCCATGTCCCGCGCGACTGCGAGGGGCAGGGCCCCGACCGACGCGGGCTGGTCGACCACGACGAGCACGGTCCCGTGCTTGGCCTGGAGCTTCGCGAAAACTTCGCGCAGTTTCGGTTCGCTGTTGGGCAGGCGCTTGTCGAACGCCTTCTTCCCGGCCGGGGTGACGGCGGTGGCGTGGTGTTCGCCCTTGCCGACGTCCAGACCGAGGTAGACGTCGATGTCGCCGGTGTTGATCACGTGCGCCCTTCAATCGTGCCCGCCCGGCCGTCCTTCGGCACCGATCGCCACATCCACATTACGAAGAGCCTCCCTGCCTCCCGGAGGAGTCGGTGGTCATGCCCCTAATCAGCGGTCTGTCAGTGCCTCCGGGACCGGTGACACCACCCCCCGGGCCATACCTTCAACAGGGGGGAGCAGTCATGCCGGGCCCGGAGGCCGGGAGCCCCATTGCGGGACCACCAAAAAGGTAATGGGGGGGGGAGAACCGGTGTATTCACCGCCAGTGGGCGGATAAGGGTTGACGGCACGTCAAGTGAGCGCACCCGGGCGCGATAGGGCGGGGTGCCGCGGTCGGGCGCCGGGTCGCGGTGCGGCCGCCGTCGGGTATGCCGGGGAGGGGTGTTCTGCTACGGGTGGTATGCCGGAGTTCTGTGCCCTGGGTCGCGCCCCGGGCGGCCGCGGGCGGGGTCGTCACTTCTGTCACGGGAATCACGCGGTTGCGGCCGATGGCGAACCTGAGTTCGAGCCCTCGGCGGGGCGTACCGGAGTCGCGACCGCACCCCGGTCCATGACCTCGGGCCATGGCTCGGTCAAGTTCCGTGCTGTCATTCCGCTTCCGGCGCCGCGGGGGATTTCCCGTCATCACAGGTCGCACGGCACGTCCTCCCCGTCACGGCACCCGCTGGAGGTGATCGGCCGGTGGATCACGTATCAAAGCTTGAACACAAGTTGCACACATCTCCTCTCCATACCGGTTCCGATGGTCTAGATTGACCGTGCTTCAGCTGTTCGGGAGTGAGGCGAACAGTGGTGATCTTTAGGTCCGGCGCCAGGGACCGCCAGTCGTCGCGTCCCGGTGCCGCACATGGGGGTGATCGGTTTTCGGTGCCCGGGAGGGGGCCCTTGGGTGCGGGCAGCACCCGGCGGCGCGGTTGATTCCCGTCCTTCCCGCTATGACAAGGGATTCCGGTACACCTCGGGAGTCGGGCGGCGCGGACGAGTCCGCCGCCACCGGGGTGGGCGGTTCACGGAGTACTGGGAGAGCCGGGACGTCATGCGCGGGGGGTCCCCCGCGCGGAGGAGCAGCGCGGCGCGGGGGGCGGGGGTCCCCCGTGGTCAGGGCAGTGTGCGGCGAACACGTCGAACCGCTGGGGACCTTGGGGGGTTCTGTGCAGCAGGGGGAGTTAGTCAACCCGTTTCCGTCGGCGCGCGGGCGTCTGGCGGACGGGGCAGTCAACCAACCCGCGATCGACTGGGAGGAGCGGTACCGCCGTACCGTGATCACCGGCGATATGGTGGCCACCGCCGTCGTGGTGGCCGCGATCGGGAGTTTCTTCGGCTCCCGGGACGCGGCCAACTGGCACGAGAAGTGGGGCATTCTCGCCTTCGGCACCGAGTTACTGGTGCTCGGGGCGCTCGCGGTGAGCCGGTCCTGGGCTCCGGCCGTGCTCGGTCAGGGCGCCGAGGAGTTCCGCAGGCTGGGACGTTCACTGTTCGCGGCGGCCGTCGTCCTGGCACTCGGCGGAATCGCCTTCACCTCGCAGAACATCAAACTCTGGATCTTCGTCGCGATCCCCGCCATCGCGCTCGTCACCATGATCGAGCGCTATCTGCTCCGCCTCTGGCTGCATAAACAGCGCAAGGAGGGGCGCTGCCTGAGACCCGTGCTCGCCGCCGGGAGCGCGGCGACCCTGAGCGATCTGATATCCCGGGCCCGTAAGTTCCCGCACCTCGGCTGGCGGGTGGACGCGGTGTGCACCACGGACGGTCTCGGGCACGACGGTGACCATCTGGACGGAGTGCCGGTCGTCGGGCGGCTGGCGGACGTCGCCGACCACGTCCGCCGGGGCGGCTACCGCGTCGTCGCGGTCACCCCGGACCCCCACTGGTCACCGGACCGGCTCCAGCGGCTGGCGTGGAACCTGGAGGGCAGCGACGCCGAGATGGTCGTGGCCCCGGTGCTGATGGAGGTGGCCGGTCCGCGGCTGCATGTGGACGCGGTGCTCGGGATCCCGCTGTTACGGGTCAGCATGCCCACCTTCACCGGGGGGCGCCGGGTGGTCAAGGCGGTCGTCGACCGGATGGGCGCGGCGGTTCTGCTGCTGGTGTTCGCGCCGCTGATGGCGCTGGTCGGACTGTGTGTGGCGATGGACAGCCGGGGCGGGGTCTTCTACCGGCAGCGCCGGGTCGGCAAGGACGGCCAGGAGTTCATGATCCTGAAGTTCCGCACCATGGTCCCCGGGGCCCATGGCGCAAAGGCCGGGCTGGCCCACCGCAACGAGGGCGCCGGGGTGATGTTCAAACTCCGCCGGGATCCCCGGGTGACCCGGGTGGGGTCCGTACTGCGCCGCTACTCCATCGACGAGCTGCCGCAGCTCTTCAATGTGCTCACCGGGTCGATGTCCCTGGTCGGCCCGCGCCCCCCGCTGCCGGAGGAGTCCGCCGAGTACGGGCCGGACATCCGGCGGCGGCTGCTGGTCAAGCCGGGACTGACGGGGCTGTGGCAGATCAGCGGGCGCAGCGACCTGCCGTGGGAGGAGGCGGTCCGGCTCGACCTGCGGTACGTGGAGGACTGGTCGCTCGCCCTGGACACGGTGATCTTGTGGAAGACCCTGCGCGCGGTGGTCTCGGGACAGGGGGCCTACTGATGCTCGGCGGTTGCGTCAACGTGTCGACAGCGGGCCGTGGGGGCCTGCCTGGGGGGAGGAACGGGTCATGAAGGTCAGTGTTTTCGGGCTCGGTTACGTGGGCTGTGTCTCGGCCGCGTGCCTGGCCAGCATGGGGCACGAGGTCATCGGGGTGGATGTGAACCCGGTGAAGGTCGACCTGGTCAACGACGGCAAGGCCCCGGTGGTCGAGGAACGGATCGGTGAGCTGATCGCCGATGTCGTGCGCAGCGGGGCGTTACGCGCCACCGGCGATGTCCGCGAGGCGATCCAGGGCAGTGAGGTGTCGCTGATCTGCGTGGGCACACCGTCGGAGCCCAACGGCAGTCTGTGCACCACCTATCTGGAGCGGGTCACCGAGGAGATCGGCGCCGCGCTCGCCGACCTGGGCGGACGGCGGGACCGCCAGACCATCGTCTTCCGCAGCACCATGCTGCCGGGGACCTGTCTGAACCTGCTCGTACCGATCCTGGAGAAGTGTGTCGGCGGGACGGCCGGGGTCGACTTCGGGGTGGCGGTCAACCCGGAGTTCCTGCGCGAGGGCACCAGCGTGCGGGACTTCTTCGACCCGCCCAAGACCGTCATCGGCGAACTCGACCCGGCCAGCGGCGACGCGGTCGCGGCGCTGTACGAGGGCCTGCCCGGCGAGGTGTTCCGGGTGCCGGTCCCGACGGCCGAGGCGATCAAGTACGCGGACAACGCCTTCCATGGACTCAAGATCGGTTTCGCCAACGAGCTGGGCGCGGTGTGCCAGGCCCTCGGGGTCGACTCGCACCAGGTGATCGACGTGTTCCTGGCCGACCGCAAGCTGAACATCAGCCCCGCCTATCTGCGCCCCGGCTTCGCCTTCGGGGGCTCCTGCCTCCCCAAGGACCTGCGCAGCCTGGTCCACGCGGCCCAGCGGGCCGATGTCGCGGTCCCCATCCTCTCCCATGTGCTGCCCTCCAACTCCGCCCATCTCCAGCGCGCGGTGGAGCTGGTGGAGCGCACCGGCAGGCGCCGGGTGGGCCTGTTCGGGCTCTCCTTCAAGCCCGGCACCGACGACCTGCGCGAGAGCCCGCTCGTCGAACTGGCGGAGCGGCTCTTCGGCAAGGGCTACGACCTGCGGATCTACGACGCCAACGTCAACCTCTCCCGGTTGCTCGGCGCGAACCGCGAGTACATCGAGACCCGGCTGCCGCACCTCGCGCAGCTCCTCGCGAAGTCCGTCGAGGAGGTGCTGGACCACGCCGAGGTATGCCTGGTCGGCACCCGGGATCCGGCCGTGCTGTCGGCACTGCCGCACGGCGGCGGCACCACGCTGATCGACCTCATTCACCTCCCCGACGCCGAGGCGCGCCGGGCCGAACCGGGATACATGGGCCTTGCTTGGTGACACGAACAGCGGCGACCGGCCGAACCGGCGCGCGCTGATTCTGGTGGAGAACCTGTCGGTGCCGTTCGACCGGCGGGTGTGGCAGGAGTGCATGACGCTGCGCGACGCGGGCTGGACGGTGGATGTCATCTGCCCCCGGGGGAGCAAGCGGGACACGGAACCGGAGGCGGTGATCGACGGGATACGGATCCACCGCTACCCGCTGCGCGCCGCCACCGGAGGACCGGCCGGATACCTCCAGGAGTACGGCGCGGCGCTGTGGCACACGGCCCGGCTGGCCCGCAAGGTCGGCCCGGTCCATGTGGTCCACGCCTGCAACCCGCCCGACCTGCTCTTTCTGCCCGCGCTCTGGCTGAAGCGGCGCGGCGCGCGGTTCATCTTCGACCAGCACGACCTCTCACCCGAGCTGTACCTGTCCCGGTTCGACCGCGGCAAGGACCTGCTCTACCGCGCCGTGTGCGCGCTGGAGCGGTTCACCTACCGGACCGCGGACATCGTGCTCGCCACGAACGAGAGCTACCGTGACGTCGCGGTCCGCCGGGGCGGCCGACGGCCGGAGGATGTCTTCGTGGTGCGCAGCGCGCCGCAGACGGACCGGTTCCAGCCCGTGCCGCCGGAGCCCGAGCTGAAGCGCGGCAAGCCCCATCTGCTCTGCTATCTCGGGGTCATGGGGCCCCAGGACGGTGTCGACTACGCCCTGCGCGCCCTGGCCAAGCTCCGGGACGAGATCGGGCGGACCGACTGGCACGCGGTGTTCGTCGGCTCCGGCGACTCCTTCGACGCGATGGTGGAGCTGTCCCGGCAGCTCGGGCTCGACGACCAGGTGCAGTTCACCGGGCGCGTCCCGGACGCCGACCTGGTGCGCTATCTGTCCACCGCGGACGTGTGTCTCTCGCCCGACCCGCGCAGCCCGCTCAACGACGTGTCGACCATGAACAAGGTCCTGGAGTACATGGCGATGGGGCGGCCGATCGTCTCCTTCGAACTGAGGGAGGCCCGGGTCTCCGCCGGGGACTCCGCGCTCTACGCGCCCGCCAACGACGAGGCCGAGTTCGCCAAGCGCGTCGCGCTGCTGCTGGACGATCCGGAGCTGCGGGCCCGGATGGGCGCGATCGGCCAGGAGCGGATCACCGGACCGCTGGCCTGGCGCAACTCGCAGCGGGCGCTGCTCGCCGCGTACGACGCCGCCTGCCGTGGCCGGACTCCGGCGTCGGCGGGCCGCCGGGAACGCAGAGGGAAGCGATCACGGCGTTGAGCGATGACACCATACGCCTGGTCACGATCGGGCGGATCCTCCGCTGCCGCTGGCGGCTGCTGACCGTCCTCGCCCTGGTGGGGGCGCTGACCGGCTACGGCACCTCCGTACTGTTCCCCCCGCGCTACACGGCGACGGCGTCGGTGCTGCTGCCGGGGGCGTGGGAGGAGCGCGAGCTGCTGACGCAGGTGGAGATCGCGACCAGTTCGGCGGTCGTCGACCGCGCGGCGGCCACGCTCCGCTGGTCGGGCGTCAGCGGTCGGGCGTTACGGGAGCGGGTGAGCGCCGCGCCCACCGACGGGAACATCATCAAGGTCTCGGGCACGGCCGAGAGCCCCCGGCGGGCCCAGCAGCTCGCCGACCGGGTGGCGCAGCAGTTCGTCGCCTTCGCCGCGCGGATCGCGGGCGACGGCACCGACGCCGCGGCGGCCACCGGCCCCGAGGCGCTGCGGCGGAAGGTGCTGGAGACCAGCCGCCGGATCAGCGATCTGGCCGGCGCGGCCGATCGGGGGCAGACCGTGGAGAGTGTGCAGGCCCGCACCTCACTCGCCCGGTTGCGCACCGCGCTGGAGGAGGCCATGAAGAAGCTGGACGAGGCCGACCTGGCGCGGAACAAGGCCGATATGGTCGTCATGGGCCCCGCGGCCCGGCCGACCGGCGAGGCGCCGCCGACGCGGATCCAGCTCATCGGTGCCGGGGCGCTGCTGTTCGTCCTGGTCGCGGTCATCGCCCATCTCGCCACCGCACGGGCCAACCGTCGGCTGCGGACCGAGACCGAGATCGCCGCGGCGCTGGGGTCGACACTGCTGGGCAGTGTCGACGTGCCGGGCGACGGGGGCACGCGGCCGGAGGGCGGTGGCCCCCGGGTCCGGGTCCGGCGGCTGCTGGGCACCGACACCCGGTGGGACCTCCCGGCCCCGCGGACCTCAGGCGACGAGGACAGCGCCCGGATCCGCTACCGGCGGGTGTGCGCCCGCCTCCGGGAGCGGCTGCCCGCCCCGCGAGAACTGCTGGTCGTCGTGCCGGACGGGGACGAGACCGCCCGCCGGGCCGCCGGGCAGCTCGTCGCCGAGGCCGCGAACACCCCGGCCCCGGGCGCGTCCCAGCTGCGGGTGGTGGCGGTCTCGGTGACCCAGCCGATGGTGCCGGACCGCGACACCGAGTCCGGTGCCCTGGTCGTGCTCAGCGCGGGCAACTGGACCGCCGGTGAGCTCGGCGCCATCGCCGAGGCCTGTGTGGACGGGGGACACGAGGTCATCGGCATCGTTCTCGCCGATACGGTCCGGGCCCGCCGGACCCGGTCGGCCGACCATCCACCGGACAGCGCCGCGCTGGCGCTCGCCGGTCGCGGGCACACGACGGGGGAATCGATGTGACGACGAGCACGACTGCGGAGTCCTCGGCAGCCGTTCCGCTGCTGGACCTGCAGGTGCTGGTGGTGGCGGTGCGCAGACGCCGACGCCTCTGGTCTGGCGTGGCGCTCCTGGGGCTGCTGCTGGGCGCGGCCCTGGCGGTCCTGACCCCACCGCCGCCGACGGCGGTGACCAAGGTGCTGGTCGCCCACCGGGAGGACCAGCCGAACGACACCGGAACGCTCATCCGTACCGACGTCGCCCTGCTGTCGACGACACGGATCGCCGGGAAGGCCCTTCAGGCCCTCAAGTCCCCGGAGAAGCCCGAGGACTTCATGGCGGACTACCAGGGCACCGGACTGACCAACAACCTGCTCCAGATCGATGTGACCGCCGACAGCGAGGCGAAGGCGGTGGCCCGCGCCAAGGCGCTGGCCGACGCGTTCATCGCCGACCATGTACGACGGATGCGGGAAGCCGCGCGGGCCGAGGCCAAGGCCCTGCTCGACCAGCGCGACCGCATGCGGGCCGAACTGGGCCGGATCAACAAGACGATCGGGGACGACTCGCTGGACCGCGACGCGGAGGCGTCGGCGAGCATCGAGTCGCTCTTCGCCCGCCGGGCCGAGCTCAACTCGCGGATCGCCGAGTTCGACCAGCGCGCCGCCGAGGCGGGCACCGGCACCCCGAGGGTCGTCGCGGGCACCCAGATCGTGGACGCCCCCCGCGTGGTGGCGCACTCGCTGACCAGGACCGCCGCCATGAACGCCGGGATCGGGTCCGCCCTCGGGCTTGTGCTCGGGCTCGCGCTGGCCCTGGTCGGTACGGTGGTGGGGGACCGCCCCGTACTGCGGCGGGAGATCGCGTCGAACCTGGGCGCCTCGGTCATCGCCGAACTGGGCCCGGAGCCCCGGCTGATCCGCTGGCCCTGGCGGCCGCGCCGGACCCGGGCGGCCCGGGAACGGCTCACCACCACCCTGGCCCGCGCGGTGCGCGGCTCGGTGGAGCCGGTGTCGCTGCTGGAACTGGGCTGTGCGCGCAGCGCGAGCGCCATCGCCCTGAACGTCGGCCGGGCCCTGGCGGCGGAGGGCCCCGTGGTCCTCGTCGACGGGCTGCCGGGCCCGGAGCTGGCCGACGGCCGCCAGGAGCCGGGCGGGCCGACCGTGGTCAGCGGCGAGGCCGCCGAATCCCTCGACTACCCGACGCGCCGCGTCGGCGTCGGCTCGGTCGGCCCCGGCACGGCCTGGACCGACCTGCGGTACCTCGGCGGCCAGACCGTGCTCGTCGTACGGGCCGGGCACAGCAGCGCCGCATGGCTGCACACCGTGGCGCGGCAGCTCGCGGAGCAGCGCATCGCGGTGATCGGCGTGGTGCTGATCGACCCGGATCCGGGCGACCGGACCGACGGCACGCTGTGGGACGGACCGCGCACCGCGCTGCGCGGCCATGAGGAGCGGACGGCCCGGCAGAACGGGACCGGCCAGCCACGGACGGAACGGCTGGCCCGGCAGAACGGAACGGGCCAGCCACGGGCGGAACGGCCGTCGAGGCCGCCCGCCCGGGTCCCGGACAGCGACCAGGAGGCGCGGTAGGACATGTGTGGCATCGCAGGCACATACCGGTGGCCGGACGGGAAGGCCGTCACCGACCGGCTCACCCAGGTCCTCGCCCACCGGGGGCCGGACGGCTCCGGCCGCTACGACCACCCGGTCGGTGCGGGCGAGGTCCACCTCGGACACCGCCGGCTGGCCATCATCGACCTGTCCGAGACCGGCGCCCAGCCGATGGTCTCGGACGGTCTGGCCCTGACCTACAACGGGGAGCTGTACAACGCGCCCGATCTGCGGGCCGAGCTGGTGTCCGCCGGGGTCCGCTTCCGCGGCACCTCCGACACCGAGGTGCTGCTGGAGGCGTGGCGCCGCTGGGGCACGGACTGTCTGCCCCGGCTGCGCGGCATGTTCGCGTTCGCGGTCTTCGACGAACGCACGGGTGAGCTGGTGCTCGCCCGGGACCAGCTCGGCATCAAGCCGCTGTTCCTGCTCCGGCGCGGCGGCGGCCTGGTGTTCGCCTCCGAGCTGAAGGCGCTCGCCGCCGTGACCGGCGGATCGCTGGAGGTGGACCACGGGGCGCTGGTGGCGTCGCTGCTGTACTACTGGGTGCCGGACTCGCGCTGCGCCTACCGCGAGGCGGAGAAGCTGCCGCCGGGGAGCTGGCTGCGGTGCCGACCCGACGGCCGCACGGAGCGCGGCCGGTTCTGGAACCTCCGGGACATCGCGGCCGAGGGCCGTGAGCGGGCCCGCGCCGGTGAGCTGCCGGACCTGGCCGCCATCGTGGAGGAGTCCAACCGGCGCCATCTGCTCTCCGACGTCCCGGTGGCGACGTTCCTCTCCGGCGGTCTCGACTCCAGCTATCTGACCGCGCTCGCGGCCCGCCACCGGCCCGGGATCACCGCGTACACGATCGGGTTCCGCGCCGAGGACGCCCGGTTCGAGGCGATGCCCGACGACCTGCGCTACGCCCGGCAGGTCGCCGAACGGTTCGGGGTCGACCTGCGGGAGATCGAGATCGCCCCGCAGGTGCTCGATCTGCTGCCCCGGATGACCTACCACCTGGACGAGCCGATCGGCGATCCCGCCGCGATCAACACCTTTCTGATCTGCTCGGCCGCCCGGGAGGCCGGGACGAAGGTGATGCTCTCGGGGATGGGCGCCGACGAGCTGTTCGCCGGATACCGCAAGCACCTGGCCAATCTGCTCGCGCTGCGCTACCAGCGCGTCCCCAGGCCGCTGCGGCGCGGTCTGTCCCGGGCCGTGGACCGGCTGCCGGTCGCCACCTCCCGCCGGGGTCTGCGGTCGGTGCGGTTCGCGAAGCGGTTCCTCTCCTTCGCCGACCTGCCGGAGGAGACCGCGTTCCGGCGCAGCTACACCATGTACGACCGGGCCGAACTGCTCGATCTGGTCGATCCGGACCTGGCCGGGACGGTCGATGACGTCCTGACCGAACACGCGGACGTCTACCACGACAACGACCTCGACGACTTCGTCAACCGGATGTGTCTGGGTGACGCCCGGATGTTCCTGCCGGGCCTCAACCTCGCCTACACCGACCGGTCGAGCATGGCCGCCTCGACCGAGGTACGGGTGCCCTATGTGGACGTCGAGGTGGTCAGGGCGGCGTTCGCGGTGCCCGGCGACCGCAAGATCGCCGGACGCCAGGGCAAGGCCGTCCTCAAGGAGGCGGCCTCCTCGATCCTGCCCCGGGAGATCGTCTACCGGCCCAAGGGCCTGTTCAGCGCCCCGCTGCGGGCCTGGATGAGCCGGGATCTGGCACCGCTGGTACGCGAGGTGATCAACGACGGCGAGCTGGTGCGGTCCGGGTTCCTGCGCCGTGACGCGCTGGCCCGGCTGGCCGCCGAGGACGCCGCCGGGCAGCGGGACTTCTCCAAGCATCTGTGGCATGTGCTGACCCTGGAGTACTGGTATCGCGGCGCGACCTCTGGCTCCGGCCAGGGCCCGTCGGCCTGACAGCGTCGAAGAACGAGTGTGGGAAACAAGAGGAGCTCGGGTGAAACAGGTCGTGCAGAACTACAAGAGCGGCGAGCTGGCGCTGCTCGACGTGCCGGAGCCGGGGTGCAAGCCGGACGGTGTGCTGGTACGCAGCGCCTTCTCGCTGATCTCCACCGGGACCGAGCTCATGAAGGTGTCCGAGGCCGGGATGTCGATGCTGGGCAAGGCCCGCTCCCGGCCGGACCAGGTCGCCAAGGTGATGCAGAGCGTGGCCACCAACGGGCTGCCCGCGACCTACCGCAAGGTGATGGGCAAGCTGGACTCCTACACCCCGCTGGGCTACTCGCTCTGCGGGGTGGTCGAGCGGGTCGGCGCCGGGATCGACGATGTGGCCGTCGGTGACCTGGTGGCCTGCGCGGGCAATGAGCACGCGCTGCACGCCGAGCTGAACTGGGTGCCGAAGAACCTCTACGCCCGGGTGCCGGACGGTCTCGCGCCACGGCACGCGGCCTTCGGCACCGTCGGGTCGATCGCGTTACAGGGCGTCCGCCAGGGCGAGCCCCAGCTCGGTGAGGTGGCGCTGGTCATCGGCCTCGGGCTGATCGGCCAGCTGGTGGTGCAGCTGCTGGCCGCCTCCGGGGTCCGGGTCGTCGGGGTGGACCCCGATCCGGACCGCTGTGAGCTGGCCGCCCGGCTGGGCGCCACGGCCTGCGGCGACCCCTCCTCCGCCGCCGTGGCCGGCGCGGTCGCCGAACTCACCGACGGCCATGGGGTGGATCAGGTCTATCTGGCCGCCGGGGGCGCCAGCAACCAGCCGGTCGAGCTGGCGGCCCGGATGAGCCGGGACCGGGGCCGGGTCGTCGACATCGGCAAGTGCCGTCTGGACCTGCCGTGGAACGCGTACTACGAGAAGGAGCTGGACGTCCGGTTCTCCCGCTCCTACGGCCCCGGGCGCTATGACCCGGCGTATGAGCTGGAGGGGCGGGACTACCCGATCGGCTATGTCCGCTGGACCGAGCGGCGCAACCTGGCCTGTTTCCTCGACCTCCTGGCCCGGGGCCGGGTCGATGTGGAGCCCCTGATCTCCCATATCGCCGACTTCGAGGACGCCGTCGAGACCTACAAGCGGCTGAAGGAGGGCGATCTGAAGGCGGTGGCGGTGCTGTTCCGCTACCCCGACGGCCCCGCCCGGAGCGAGCCCGACGGCCCCGCCCGGAGTGAGCCGGCCGAGCAGCCCGAGCGGACCACAGCGACGGCGGCCCCCGCGGTGACCGTGCCCGCCGTGCGGCGCGGCGCCCAGGCATCCGCCCCGGCGCGGTCCGCCGCGCCGCGGGTGCGGCTGGCGTTCGTCGGCGCGGGCAACTACGCGACATCGATGCTGCTGCCGCATCTGACCCGGCGCGAGGGCGTCGAGCTGTCCACGGTCGTCACCACCACGGCGCTCTCCGCCGCCAACGCGCGGCGCAAGTTCGGCTTCGCCGAGGCGACCACCGATCTCGACGCCGTGCTCGGCGACCCCGCCGTCGACGCGGTGTTCGTCGTCACCCGGCACAGCTCACACGCCGAACTGACCCGCAGGGCGCTGCTGGCGGGCAAGGCGGTCTTCGTGGAGAAGCCCCTCGCGCTCACCGAGGAGGAGCTGGCCGGGGTGCTCGCGGCGGTGGAGGAGTCCGGCAACGACCGGCTCCAGGTGGGCTTCAACCGCCGGTTCGCGCCGCTGCTGACGGAGGCCAGAAAGCGCTTCGGCGCGCCGGCCGGCCCGGCGAGCGTCCGCTATCTGGTCAACGCGGGCCGGCTGGAACACGGCAGCTGGTACCTGCGGCAGGGCAGCGAGGGCACCCGGTTCGCGGGCGAGGGCGGGCACTTCATCGACACCGCGAGCTGGCTGCTGGGGGCCGACCCGGTCTCGGTGTACGCGACCGCCACGCCCGGCCAGGAGGACCTCCAGATCGTGCTGGGGTACCCGGGCGGGTCCACCGCCACCCTCAGCTATGTCACCACCGGCCCGGCCAGCTTCCCCAAGGAGACGCTGGACCTGGTCGCCGACGGCCAGGCGCTGCGGCTCGACGACTTCGTGCGCGCCTCGGTCTACGGCCGTCAGCGCTGGGTCAGCTCGCGGCTGCCCAAGGCCCGGGACAAGGGCCAGCGGGCCGAACTGGACGCGTTCCTCACGGCGGTACGGAGCGGCGGACCGATGCCGGTACCGCTGGAGTCCCTGGCCGCCACCACGGCCGCCACCCTCGCCGTACGGACCAGCCTGGTCAGTGGCGCGCCCGTGACGCTGGAGCGGGCGCGATGACCGCGAGCGCGGGGAGCGCGGCCTGGTACCTGCGGCGGCTCTCCCGGATGGGGCCGCGCGAGATCGGCGGCCGGGTGGGCGACACGGTGCGGCGGCGGCGGTGGCGGTCGGCGGTGCCCGACGGCCCGGCCGTCAGCGGCGCCCGGTTCACCGCGGTCCTGCCCGCCCAGACGATCGCCTCGGTCCCGCCGGACGCCGCGAAACGCCTGGTCGCGGCGGCGGACCGGCTGATGGACGGGCATGCGGTGTTCTTCGGGGTGGACCGCGACGACCTGGCCGACCCGGACTGGTGGTACGACCCCAAGACCGGGCGCCGGGCGCCGTCGGGGTACGCCTTCGACGTGCCCTACCGCGACGAGGACGCCGTCGGGGACATCAAGCAGATCTGGGAGCCCTCCCGGCACCAGTACCTGACCGTGCTCGCCGCCGCCTACGCGCTCACCGGGAACGAGCGGTACGCCGAGCGGGTGGCCGCGCAGCTGCGGTCCTGGTGGTCGGTGAACCCACCCCTGCTCGGGGTGCACTGGACCAGCGGCATCGAACTGGGGATCCGGCTGCTGTCCTGGGTGTGGATCCGGCGGCTGCTCGACGGCTGGCCGGGCGCGGCCGGGCTGTTCGAACAGAACCCGGTGGCCGTGCGGCAGATCTGGCACCACCAGCGCTGGCTGGCCGCCTTCCCCAGCCGGGCCTCCTCGGCCAACAACCACGTCATCGCCGAGACCGCCGGGCAGCTGGCGGCGGCCTGCGCGTTCGGGTGGTTCCCCGACTCGGCGCGCTGGCGGGCCGACGCGCTGCGGTCGCTGGAACGCCAGCTGCGGAGGAACACCTTCGGCTCCGGCCTCAACCGTGAACTCGCCACCGAGTACCACGGGCTGGTGCTGGAGCTGGGCCTGGCCGCCGTGGCCGAGGCGGACGCCGCCTCGGTGCCGGTGCCCGCGACCGTACGGCTGGTGCTGCTGCGGATGACCGACGCGCTCGCCGCCATCGTGGACGACCGGTTGCGTCCGCCGCGCCAGGGCGACGCGGACGACGGGCACGGTCTGGTCCTGGACGGCCCGGGCACCGACCGCTGGGGCTCGCTGCTGACCGCCGGGGCCGCCGTGTTCGGCGGGCTGTCCTGGTGGCCCGCCGTGACCGGCACCGATGTGCGCACCCCGCTGCTGGCCGCGCTGATCCGCCCGTACCCGCGGGAGGGAACCGCGCCCGCGGTGAGCCGCCCGGCCCACCGGCCGGACCACTTCGCCGACGCGGGCATGACCATCCTGCGCGGTCCGGCGGGGATCTGGTGCCGCTGCGACGGAGGCCCGCACGGCTTCCTCTCCATCGCCGCCCACGCCCACGCGGACGCCCTGTCCGTGGAGGTACGGCACGACGGGGTCGATGTGCTCGCCGACCCGGGGACGTACTGCTACCACGGACAGCCCGCGTGGCGGCGGTACTTCCGCTCCACCCTCGGCCACAACACCCTGCAACTGGACGAGAGCGACCAGTCCGTCTCCGGCGGGCCGTTCCTGTGGACCCGGCACGCCCGCACCCGCGTCCTGTTCGTCGACACCGGCACCGGCACCGACACCGCCTCCGGCGACGGCGTGGCCCGCTGGGCCGCCGAGCACGACGGCTATCCGGGCACCACACACCGCCGCCGGGTCGAGCTGACCGCCGCGAGCCGGGAGCTGCGCGTGGTCGACGAGGTGCGCGGCCCGGCGCGCAGCGCCCGCCTGGCGTTCCATCTGGGACCGGAGATCGCCGTGGAGCTGGCGGGGCACCGGGCGGTGCTGCGCTGGACCCGGGACGGCGAGGACCGCTCGGCCGTGCTCGACCTGCCCGGAGCACTGAGCTGGCGGGCGCACCGGGGCGAGAGCGAGCCGCCGCTGGGCTGGTACTCCGCGGGCTTCGGGCGCCGCGAACCCAGCACGACGCTGGTGGGTACGGGCACCGCCGACGGCACCGCGCTGCCGGGGGAGTTCACCACCGTACTCAGGTTCGCTGGCTAGGGGGCACCGGTGGGGGGCAGGAACGGGCGGCGGCTGGCGTTACCGATGGTGGCGCTGGCCCTGCTGGCGAGCGGCTGTGTGAGTACCCGGGGCGAGTCGGCGGGCCCGGGCGCCGCGCCGTCCCCGGCCGGGGCGCGGCCCCCGGCCCGGGTGTGCGCCGCGCCCGTGCCAGGACCGGCGGCGGCACCGGCGGGCGCGGTGACCGTCGACCCCGCCGTCGTGGGCGAACTGGCCGCGCGGACCGCCGCCAGCCCCCCGGGGACCACGTTCTGGCTCCGCCCGGGTACACATACGCTCGGACCGGACCGTTTCGCCCAGGTCGTCCCCAAGCCGGGGAACCGCTATCTGGGCGCGCCGGGCGCGGTGCTCGACGGCCGCCGGACCAACCAGTACGCCTTCGGCGGCGGCGCCCGTGATGTCACCATCCGCCATCTGACCGTGCAGGGTTTCGCCGCGCCGCACGACGAGGGCGTGGTGAACCATGACTCGGCCGACGGCTGGGTGGTCGAGCACGCGGTGATCCAGCGGAACTCCGGCGCCGGGCTGATGGCCGGGGCCCGCCAGCGGGTCCGCGCCAGCTGTCTGCGGGAGAACGGACAGTACGGGATCAACGCCTACAAGGCCGGTGACTCCATCCGCGCGCTGGTGATCGAGGGCAACGAGATCACCGGCAACAACACCGGCGACTGGGAGCGGCGGCGACCGGGCTGCGGCTGCACCGGGGGCATCAAGTTCTGGGCCGTGAACGGCGCCGACATCCGGGGCAACTGGATCCACCACAACCGGGGATCCGGCCTCTGGGCGGACACCAACAACAACGACTTCCGTATCGAGGGCAATGTGCTGGAGGCCAACGACGGCGCCGCGCTGATCTACGAGATCAGCTATAACGCGGTCATCCGGAACAACACGATCCGGCGCAACAACTGGGTCGACGGCCGCCGACACGCCGACCTCGGCGACACCTTCCCCTACGCCACCGTCTATCTCTCCGAGTCCGGTGGCGAACCACGGATCAAGGCCCGTACGGACACGCTCGACGTCTCCCGCAACCTGCTGGAGGACAACTGGTCCGGCATCACCCTGTGGGAGAACGCCGACCGGTTCTGCAACAGCCCGGCCAACACCTCCTCCGGCGACTGCACCCTGCTGGTGCCGGAGGTGAAGCGCTGCGCCCGGCCGGGGATCGCCACCGCGCCGCTGCTCGCCGACTGCCGCTGGCGGACCCAGCGGGTGGAGATCCACCACAACCGCTTCGTCCGGGACCCGGCGGTCCTCGCGTGCGCCGCGCACTGCGACCGCATGGCGGTGCTCGCCAACTACGGCACCTATCCCCCGTGGTCGCCCTACCGGGGCACCCGGGTGGCCGAGTCGATCACCCTCAAGCAGCACAACCGCTGGTACGACAACGTCTACCTCGGCTCCTGGGCCTTCGTCGTCCAGGACCAGAGCCGGGTGCTCGACTTCGCGCGGTGGCGCGCCGCGCCCTACCGGCAGGACGCGGGCAGCACCCTCGACCCACGGGCCGGTGGTTGAGATGGGCACCGCACCGGCCGTGGGGACACGGCCCGCCGGACCGCCGAAGACCGTCGGGATCGTCTGGGGCCTGCTCGTTCTCAACACCCTCGGCTCCGCCGGGGCGAAGACCATCATCACGCTGCCCCGCTCACTGATGCAGATGGTCACGATGGGCGCGCTGGTCGCCGCGTTCTCGCTGGCGCTCGCGCTCAACCTCCAGCTGCGCATCCGGGCCAGCGCCTTCGTCTTCCTGCTGACCCTGCTGCTGGTGCCGAGCGTGATCTCCAGCGCGATCCTGGAGGCCGGGTTCGGCGCGATGTTCCGCTGTGCCAGGCTCTCCCTCTTCGTCGGCACACTGTGGCTGCTCAGCCGCTGGTGGGACGGTGGCCTGACGTTCGTCCGGCACCACATCCGGCTCTACTTCGCGGTGCTGGCCACGGCCGCCGCCGGGCTGGTCATCTCGCCGGGCGCGGCCATGCCCGAGCTGTACGGCGGACGGCTGGTCGGCGCGCTGTGGCCGCTCACCCCGCCGCAGATCGGCCAGTACGCGGCGGTGATCACCGGGCTGACGGTGCTGCTCGTGCTGGGCCGCCGCACCACCAAGGGCAGCGCGGCGGTGATCATCGTGCCGACGCTGGTCCTGCTCGCGATGAGCCACACCCGCACCGCCACCGTCGCCATGCTCGTCGGGCTGGCGCTGGCGATCGGCTCGCTGCTGCTGACCAGCCCCGCCGCCCGCCGGTTCTTCGTCTGGGCGGTGGTGGTCGTGACGGTGGCGGCGGTCGGGTTCGCCTCCGCGGTGCAGGCGTGGTTCCTGCGCGGCCAGAGCCGGGAGCACTTCTCCAGCTTCACCGGCCGGGCCAATGTCTGGGACGCCCTGCTGGCGGAGCGCCGCACGACCGCCGAGAAGCTGTTCGGCGTCGGCCTGGGGGACAAGTCGTACGGCGGGCTGCCGATCGACAACAGCTGGCTCGCCGTCTATCTGGAGCAGGGCATCGTCGGCATCGTCCTGGTCGCGGCGATCATCATCGTCCTGGGCGGTCTGGCGCTGCTGCGGCCACCGTCCCTCCAGCGGGCCTGCGCCATCTTCCTGATCGCCTACTGCGCGACCTCCTCGTACACCGAGGCCGGGCTGGGTGACGCCTCGCCGTATCTGCTGCACCTGGCGCTGGCCGCCTCACTGCTGGCCACACCCGGCCCGGCGACCCCGCTCTCCTTGTCCGCGACCCCTCGACGACGTGTCCCGCGCTGGGCCCGGGACGGAAGGTGACGTCACCCATGCACGTCCTCGTAGTGCACAACCGCTACTCCTCGGCACAGCCGAGCGGGGAGAACCGGGTCGTCGACCAGGAGGCGGCGCTGCTGCGCGCCGCCGGTCACCGGGTCGACCTGTTCGAGCGGCGCAGCGACGACATCGCCGGCCGGTCCCTGCTGGGCAAGGCCAGGGTGCCGCTGCTGGTGCCCTGGAACCCGGCGGTCCGCACCGAACTCGCCGCCCGGCTGCGGGCCGAGCGGCCCGACGTGGTCCATGTCCACAACGTCTTCCCGCTGCTGTCCCCCGCCGTGCTGGCCGCCTGCGCCGACGCCGGTGTGCCCGTCGTCGCCACGCTGCACAACTACACCCAGATCTGCTCGCCCGGCACGCTGCGGCGGAACGGCCGGGCCTGCACCGAGTGCGTCGGGGGCTCGTCGCTGCCCGCCGTCCGGCACGGCTGCTACCGCGACTCCCGGCTGGCGACCGTGCCGGTCGCGGTCAGTCTCTCCGTCAACCGGCGGCGCTGGTGGTCCGGGGTGGACCGGTTCCTCTGTGTCTCCTCGGCGCAGCGCGATGTCCTGGTGGCGGGCGGGATGCCCGCCGAGCGGCTGGCGGTGAAACACAACTTCGTGCCCGACCAGGGCACCCGCAGGACCGCCCCCGGTGAGCATCTGCTCTACCTCGGCCGGCTCGCCGACGCCAAGGGCGTGGGGCTGCTGATGACCGTATGGGACGAGCTGGCCGCCGACGGCGGTGTCGGCGTACCGCTGGTGATCGCCGGATCGGGGCCGCTGGAGCGCGAGGTCGGCGCCTGGGCGGCGGGCCGGACGGATGTGCGGTACGTCGGTCTGTACGACCCGCGGGAGTGCGAACGGGCCATCGAGCGGGCGGTCGCCGTGGTGGTGCCCTCGGTGGCGCTGGAGACGTTCGGCCTGGTGGTCGTGGAGGCGATGGCGGCGGGGGTCCCGGCCGTCGCCGCCCGCCACGGCGCCTTCGTCGAACTCATCGAGGACGGCGCGAGCGGGCTGCTGCACCAGCCCGGCGACGCCGCCTCGCTCGCGCGGAGCCTGCGCGAGATCACCGCCGACCCGGACCGCAACCGGGAGCTGGGACAGGCGGCCCGGCGCCGGTACGAGCGGGGATTCAGCTCGGCCGTCGGGCTTGAGCGCCTGCTGGAGGCGTACCGCACCGCGATAGCGGGTCGGTCGGGCGGCGGGGACGGCCCGCCGCCGACAGAGCAGAGCGGGGACGGCCCGCTGACGGAGAAGAACGGTACTGGCTCGCGGCGGGACACCCGCGCGGGCAGGGATGGGGGCAGGACATGACACGATGCCGACTCTGCGGCTCGGCGGCGCTGGGGAGCGTCGTCGATCTCGGGGCGACGCCGCCGTGCGAGAGCTTTCTCGCCGCGGACCAACTGGACCTGCCGGAACCGGCGTACCCGCTGCACCTGCGGGTCTGCACCGACTGCTGGCTGGCGCAGATCCCGCCGCTGATCACCCCGGAGGAGACGTTCAAGGAGTACGCGTACTTCTCCTCGTACTCGACCTCCTGGGTGGAGCACGCGCGCACCTTCGTCGCCGACGCCGTCCAGCGGCTGGGGCTCGGCGCCGACGCGTTCGTGGTCGAGGTCGCGAGCAACGACGGCTATCTGCTGCGGCACCTGGTGGACCTGGGGGTCCGCTGCCTGGGCATCGAACCGTCGGTGAACGTCGGCGCCGCCGCGCGGGAGGCCGGTGTGCCCACGCTCACCGAGTTCCTCGACCCCGCCACCGGCACCTCCGTCCGCGCCGAACACGGCCCGGCGGACCTGGTCGTGGCGAACAACGTGTACGCGCACATCCCCGACGTCGTCGGGTTCACCCGGGGGCTGCGCGCCCTGGTCGCCGACGACGGCTGGGTCTCCATCGAGGTGCAGCACCTGCTCACCCTGATCGAGCTGAACCAGTACGACACGATCTACCACGAGCACTTCCAGTACTACACGGTCGCCTCCGCGATCAGGGCGCTGGCGAGCGGCGGACTGACCCTCGTCGATGTCGAGCTGCTGCCCACCCACGGCGGCTCCATCCGGCTCTGGGCCCGGCCCGCCGAGGTCGCCGGGGAGCCGAGCGGCCGGGTGGCCGACGTCCTGGAACGGGAGAAGGCCGCCGGGCTCCAGGAGCTGTCCGGGTACACCGAGTTCTCCGCCCGGGTCGCCACGGTCCGCCGTGATCTGCTGCGGTTCCTCATCGAGGCGGCCGAGCGCGGTGAGACGGTCGTCGGCTACGGCGCCCCGGGCAAGGGCAACACCCTGCTCAACCACTGCGGCATCCGGCCCGATCTGCTCTCGTACACGGTCGACCGCAACCCCTACAAACACGGCAGGTACACCCCCGGCACCCGGATCCCGATCCTGCCGCCCGAGCGGATCAGCGCCGACCGGCCGGACTACGTCCTGGTCCTCCCCTGGAACCTGCGGGACGAACTGGTCGAGCAGCTCTCCTTCATCGGCGCCTGGGGCGGCCGACTGGTCTTCCCCATCCCGGAACTGAGCATTGTCGAGGTCACAGCATGAAGGTCGTCCTGTTCTGCGGCGGTTACGGGCTGCGCATGCGCGCGGGCGAGTCCGACGACATGCCCAAGCCGATGGCGATGGTCGGCCCGAGGCCGCTGATCTGGCATGTCATGCGCTACTACGCGCACTTCGGGCACAAGGAGTTCATCCTCTGCCTCGGCTACGGCGCCCATCACATCAAGAACTTCTTCCTCACCTACGAGGAGACCACCTCCAACGACTTCGTCCTGGCCAACGGGCGGACCGAGCTGCTCTCCACCGATATCGCCGACTGGAAGATCACGTTCGTGCAGACCGGCATCGAGTCACCGATCGGGGAGCGGCTGCGCCGGGTGCGCCACCACCTGGACGGCGACGAGATGTTCCTCGCCAACTACGCCGATGTGCTCACCGACGCCCCGCTGCCGCGGATGATCGACCGGTTCGCCCGGCGGGACGCCGGAGCGTCGATGATGGTGGTGCCCCCGCAGTCCTCGTTCCACTGTGTGGAACTGGGCGACGACGGTCTGGTGGGCGGCATCACCCCGGTGAGCGAACTGCCGCTGTGGGAGAACGGCGGCTACTTCGTGCTCCGCCAGGAGGTCTTCGACCACATCCCGGAGGGCGGTGACCTGGTCGCCGACGGATGCGCCCAGCTCGCCAAGCGCGGCCGGCTGGTGGCACAGCGGCACCACGGCTTCTGGAAGCCCACCGACACCGTGAAGGAGCGGGCCGCGCTCGACACCGCCTACGCCCGGGGCGAGCGCCCGTGGGCCGTCTGGGAGCGGGACGGCGTGACGGCCGGGGGGAGCGGCGCCCCGGTGAGGACCGCGTGATCCGGCTCCGGGGCGAACGGCTGGAGCGGGTCGTGGCGCTCGGCGCGCACTGCGACGACATCGCCATCGGCGCGGGCGGCACCCTGCTGACGCTCTGCCAGGCACACCCGGGAGTGCGGGTCGACGCGCTCGTGCTCTCCGGCGGTGGCGGCGAGCGGGAACTGGAGGAACGGGCCGCGCTCACCGACTTCTGCCCCGGTGCCGAGCTGCGGCTGACCGTGCTCAAGCTGCCCGACGCCCGGCTGCCCGCGCACTGGGAGGAGGCCAAGAACGCGATCGACGAGCTGAGCGCGCGGACCGGGCCCGATCTCGTGCTGGCCCCGCGCACCGACGACGCCCACCAGGACCACCGCGGTCTGGCGACGCTGGTGCCCACCGCGTTCCGCGACCACCTCACGCTCGGCTACGAGATCGTCAAATGGGACGGCGACCTCGGCCGCCCGAACGCGTACCAGCCGCTGACACCGCGGACCGCCGAACGGAAGGTAGCGCTCCTTCACGAGCACTACCCCTCCCAGCGACACCGGCCCTGGTACGACCGCGAAGCCTTCCTGGGGCTGGCGCGGATCCGCGGTATCGAGTGCAACGCCCGCTACGCCGAGGCGTTCACCACCACCAAACTCACTCTCGACCTGGGGGAATGAACTGTGCGCGTGCTGCTGACCGGACACCAGGGCTACCTGGGCACCGTGATGGCCCCGGTCCTCACGGCCGCCGGGCACGAGGTCACCGGGCTGGACGCCGGACTCTTCGCCGACTGTGTGCTGGGCCCGCCGCCCGTGGACCCGCCGGGGCACCGGGTGGACCTGCGCGACATCACCGCCGACCAGGTGGCCGGGGTCGACGCCGTGATCCATCTCGCCGCGCTCTCCAACGACCCGCTGGGAGCGCTGGCGCCCGACCTCACCTACGACATCAACCACCACGCGTCCGTGAAGCTGGCCCGGCTGGCCCGCGACGCCGGGGTCAAGCGGTTCCTGTACGCGTCGACCTGCTCCGTCTACGGCGCCGCGGGCGGTGACGACCTGGTGACCGAGGACGCCCCGCTGCGCCCGGTGACACCGTACGCCGAGTCCAAGGTGCGGGTGGAGGACGATCTGCGCGCCCTGGCCGACGGCGACTTCAGCCCGGTGTACCTGCGCAACGCCACCGCCTTCGGCTACTCGCCCCGGCTGCGCGCCGACATCGTGCTGAACAACCTGGTGGGCCACGCCCTCCTCTCCGGCGAGGTGCTGGTGCTCTCCGACGGCACCCCCTGGCGCCCGCTGGTGCACGCCGCCGACATCGCGGGGGCCTTCGCGGCGGCCCTGGCCGCGCCCCGGGAGGCGGTGCACGACCGGGCGTTCAACATCGGCAGCGAGACCAACAACGTCACCGTCGCCGAGATCGCCGCACAGGTCGCCGAGGCGGTCACCGGCTCCCGGGTGGTGATCACCGGGGAGACCGGCGCCGACCCCCGCTCCTACCGGGTGGACTTCTCCCGGTTCCGCGCCGCGATACCCGGCTTCGCCTGCGCGTGGACGGTCAAGCGGGGCGCGCTGGAACTCGCCGACGCCTACCGCGAGCACGGGCTGACCCGGGCGGACTTCGAGCGCCGCTTCACCCGGCTGGCCGTGCTGCGCGCGGCGTCCGAGGCCGGTGCCGTCGACGAGACCCTGCGGTGGCGCCGGTGACCACGGACGGCCAGCGGATGCACGAACTGGTGGAGCGGCTCTACCCGCTCTGCCGGAGCATCACGGGCGACGGGGTGCGCGCCACCCTGGACATCGTCGGCGAGTACCTCCCGCTCCAGCGGCACGAGGTGCCGACCGGGACACCGGTGCTGGACTGGACGGTGCCCCAGGAGTGGAACATCCGCGACGCCTACATCGCGGACGCCGCCGGACACCGGGTGGTCGACTTCGCCGCCTCCAGCCTGCATGTCCTCGGCTACAGCGTGCCGGTGTCGGCGACCATGCCCCTCTCCGAGCTGCGCGGACATCTGCACACCCTGCCGGAGCACCCGTCCTGGGTGCCCTACCGCACCAGCTACTACGAGCCCCGGTGGGGGTTCTGCCTCGCCCAGGAGACCCTCGACGCGCTGCCGGAAGGCGAGTACGAGGTACGCGTCGACTCCACCCTCGCCGACGGCCACCTCAGCTACGCCGAGCACATTGTCCCCGGGCAGGTCGCCGACGAGGTGATCGTCTCCTGCCATGTCTGCCATCCGTCGCTGGCCAACGACAACCTGGCCGGGGTCGCGGTGGCGACGTTCCTGGCGCGGGCGCTGGCCCGGGAGCGGCCCTGGTACACCTACCGGTTCCTGTTCGCGCCCGGCACCATCGGGGCGATCACCTGGCTGGCCCGCAACGCGGAGCGGATCGAACGCGTGCGGCACGGGCTGGTGCTGGCCTGCGCGGGCGACACGGGCTCGCTGACGTACAAGCGCAGCAGGCGCGGTGACGCCGGGATCGACCGGGTGATGGCGCATGTGCTGGCCGCCTCCGGCCGCCCGCACCGGATCACCGAGTTCACTCCGTACGGCTATGACGAGCGGCAGTTCTGCTCGCCCGGGTTCGACCTCGGCGTCGGCTCGCTCAGCCGGACCCCGTACGCCGGATACCCCGAATATCACACCTCGGCGGACAATCCGGACTTCGTCTCCCCGGAGGCGATGGCGGACACCCTCGCCGTCTGCCGTGAGGCGTTCTCCGTACTGGACCGCGACCGGCGGTACCGCAACCTCAGCCCGTACGGCGAACCCCAGCTGGGACGGCGCGGGCTGTACGACGCGATCGGGGGCCGCAGCGACGCGAAGCAGGCGCAGATGGCGATGCTCTGGGTGCTCAGCCGCTCCGACGGCGACCACGGTCTGCTCGATATCGCCGAGCGGTCCGGGCTGCCGTTCGACACCGTCGCCGCCGCGGCCGACGCCCTGGCCGCCGCCGGGCTGATCAAGGCGTGACGCCGATGACCACCGGGAGAAGGGAACCGGAGACCACAGCGCCACCGGCGGACCGGCCCACCGCCCGGCGGGCCCTCGTCGGCCGGATGTCCTGGGGCCTGGCCGACCAGGCGGTGTGCAGCCTGACCAACTTCGCGCTGGGGGTCTATGTGGCCCGCTCCCTGGGACTCGCCGCGTTCGGCGTGTTCAGCCTGGCGTGGGTCACCTACGGCGTGGTGCTCGGCGTCTCCCGGGGGCTCGCCACCGACCCGCTGGTGGTGCGCTTCAGCGGGGTGCCGGTCCCGGCCTGGCGCGCGGCGGCGGCCCGGTCCACCGGCACCGCGCTCGGCGTCGGTCTCACCGTCGGCGCGGTCTCCCTGGTGGCCGGGCTCGCGCTGGGCGGGAGCGTGGGGCCCGCGTTCGCCGCGCTCGGCGTCATCCTGCCCGCGCTGCTGCTCCAGGACGCCTGGCGGTTCTCGTTCTTCGCCGCGGGCACCGGGCGCAAGGCGTTCACCAATGACCTCCTGGGCGCCGTCGGGCTCATCCCGGCCATGGTGGTGGCGGCACGGGCGGGCAGTGTGGCCGCGTTCGTGCTCGCCTGGGGCGCGGCCGCGGCGGTGGCCGCCGGATACGGCTGCCTCCAGTCCGGCATCCGGCCCCGGCTCACCGGCGCGCGCGGCTGGCTCCGCGACCAGCGCGACCTCGGCTCCCGGTATCTGGTCGAGAACGTCGGTGTCAGCGGCGCGGCCCAGCTGAGGGCGTACGGGCTCGGCGCCATCGTCGGCGTCAGCGCGGTGGGCGTGGTCCGGGGCGCCGAGCTGCTGCTCGGCCCGTTCCTCGCCGTACTGATGGGACTGTCCCTGGTCACCGTCGCGGAGGCGGCGCGGGTGCTGCGGCGGGCCCCGCACCGGCTGCGCCTCTTCTGTCTGCTGCTCGGCGGCGGGCAGGCGGCCGCCGCGCTGCTCTGGGGCGCGGCGCTGCTGCTGGTCCCGGACCGGGCCGGTGAACTCGTCCTCGGCGATGTCTGGCGCTCCGCCTCGGAGCTGATCGTCCCGGCCACGCTGGGCGTCGCGGGCGCCAGCCTCGGCGTCGGCGCGGCGGTCGGTCTGCGCGCCCTCGCCGCGGCCCGGCGCGGCCTGCGCTGCCAGCTCTTCGCCTCCGTCTGCTATGTCGGCGGCGGGCTCGGCGGGGCGGCCCTGGGCGGAACGGTCGGCTCGGCCTGGGGCGTGGCCGCCGCGACCGTCTGCGGTTCGGCCGTGTGGTGGCTGAACCTGCGGCCCGCCCTGCGCGAACACCGCCCCTCCGCGCCCGAGGTGCCCTGATGTCCATCGACGTTCCGCCGACGTTCCGTGAAGTTCGGCCACGTGCGGCTCAGGAGAGCCACGTGCGGCCACGTACAGCGAAGTGCAGCCACGTACAGCCAGGTACAGCGAAGTCCAGCCAGGTACAGCGACGTTCTGTGCAGTTCCGTGAAGTGAGGACACCATGACCGCCCAACCCCGCGCGCCTCGCTCCTCCGGGGTACCCCGGCTGAGCATCGGCCTGCCCGTCTACAACGGCGAGGAGTACCTCGCCGAGTCGCTCGACGCCCTTCTCGGCCAGACCTACGAGGACTTCGAGCTCGTCATCTCCGACAACGCCTCGACCGACGGAACCCAGGACATCTGCCGCCGCTACGCGGCGCGCGACGCGCGTATCCGCTACCTCCGGCTGTCCCGCAACGTGGGTGCCGCCCCGAACCACAACTATGTCTTCACTCAGTGCCGTGGTGAACTCTTCAAGTGGGCCTCGCACGACGACCTGTACGCCCGGGACCTGCTGCGGCGCTGTGTGGACGCGCTGGACGAGCGGCCGGAGGTGATCCTCGCCCACTCCGACCAGGCGGTCATCGACGGCGACGGCCAGGTGAAGGTCCCCTACGAGTACGGGCTCGCCACCGCCTCACCGCACGCGCCCGAACGCTTCCGCAGCATGCTCTTCGAACCCGGCGGCGACGACTTCTACGGGGTGATGCGCGCCGATGTGCTGCGCCGGGTGAAACCGCACGACAGCTACCACCACGCCGACCGCACCTTCGTCGCCGAGATCGGCCTCAACGGCCCCTTCCACCAGGTGCCGGAACTGCTCTACTTCCGCCGCGACCACCCCACCCGCGCCGAGCGCGCCAACCCGGACAAACGCTCCCGGTGCGTCAACCTGGACCCGCGCCGCGCGGGCCCGCTGCACCCGACGCCCCGGCTGCTCGCCGAGTACGTCTGGGGCTTCGTCGCCGCGATCCGGCGGGCGCCGCTCTCCCCGGCCGACCGGCGCGCGTGCTACCGGCATCTGGCCGCGTGGATGACCAGCCGGGCCCGCGGTGAGGGCGAGCGGGTCGAGGACCGCGCCCCGGTCGACCCGGCCCGGCTCACCGTCTCCGTCGACGCCCTCGTCGCGGGCCGCGAGGGGAGGCGGGCATGACGCGTACGGACGGGACCCCGGTCCGGGTCGGGGTCTTCGGCCTGCTCGGCTCCGGCAACCTCGGCAACGACGGCTCGTTCGAGGCCCTCCTCGGCTACCTCCGCACCGCGCACCCGGACGCCGCCGTGGACGCGCTGTGCGGCGGACCCGAGACCGTCACGGCCCGCTACGGGATCCCCGCGACCCGGCTGCACTGGTACCGGGGCGAGTACCGGACCGCGTCGCGCGCGGGCGCCATCGCGGGCAAGGCCCTCGGCAAACTCGTCGACGCCGCCCGCACCGCCGCCTGGGTGCGACGGCACGATGTGGTGATCGTGCCGGGCATGGGCGTGCTGGAGGCCACGCTGCCGCTGCGGCCCTGGGGCTTCCCGTACGCGCTGTTCCTGCTCAGCGCCAGCGGGCGGCTGTTCGGCACCCGGGTCGCGCTGGTCAGCGTCGGCGCCGCCGAGATCGGCCGCCGCTCCACCCGGGCCCTGGTGCGCTGGTCGGCACGGCTGGCCACGTACCGCTCCTACCGTGACTCCCTCTCCCGGGACGCGATGCGGGCGATGGGGGTGGACACCGCGCGGGACGAGGTCTACCCGGATCTCGCGTTCGCCCTGCCCACGCCGGAGGCGACCGCGCCCGGGGACGCGCCCGGCCCGGTCTGTGTCGGCGTGATGGCCTTCCACGGCGGTGACGACGACCGCGCGCGGGCCGGGGAGATCCACCGGCGCTATCTCGACGGGACCACCCGTTTCGTCCGGGCGCTGGCCGAGGAGGGCCGGCCGGTGCGGCTGCTCACCGGCGACGGGGTCGACGCGCCGGTGGTCGCCGCGATCCTCGACGCGGTGGACTCGCCGCTGGTCACCGCCGCGGAGACGGCCTCGCTGGCCGATCTGATGGCGGAGATGGCCGCCGCCGACGCCGTGGTGGCGACCCGCTACCACAATCTGGTCTGCGCGCTGAAGGTCGGCACACCGACGCTCGCCCTCAGCTACGCGGCGAAGAGCGACGCCCTCATGGCCCGGATGGGTCTGGACGCCTACCGCCACCCGGCCCGCGCGGTCGACGCCGACCGGCTGCTGGAGCAGTTCCGGGCGCTGGAGGAGCGCGCGGCACCGCTGCGGCGGGTCCTCGCCGAGCGGAACCAGGACGCCGCCCGCGGCCTTGAGCACCAGTTCTCCGCCCTGACCGCGGCTGTGTTTCCCGCGGTCCCCGCGGTCCCGGCGGCCGCCCGTACCCACGCCCTGAGGGAGGCCCGATGAAGGCGACCATCGTCCCGGAGATCACCGGCGCGTATGTGTTCCAGCCGACGCCGTACGCCGACGAGCGCGGCTTCTTCAGCCGCACCTTCGACGCCGACGTGGTCCGCTCGGTCGGCCTCGACCCGGACGCCTTCATCCAGGACAGCGTCTCCCGCTCGGGCCGCGGGGTGCTGCGCGGACTGCATCTGCGCTCCGGGGCGGGCGAGGCCAAGCTGGTGCGCTGCTCGTACGGGAGGGTCTTCGACGTCATCGTGGATCTGCGGCCGGACTCGCCGACCTACCGCGAACGGGCCTTCTTCGAACTCTCCGACGAGACACAGCTGACCCTGTACGTCCCGGCGGGGTGCGCCCACGGCTTCCAGGCGCTGACCGCGCCCGCCGACGTCTCCTACCGGATCGACCGGCCGCACGATCCGGCCGAGGACGTGACGATCGCCTACGACGACCCGGAACTCAACATTCCGTGGCCGCTGCCGGTCACCTCGATGTCCCGGCGGGACCGCGAGGCGCCGAGCCTGGCCCAGGCCCTGAAGCACGAGGGGAGGTGACGCGGGGCCATGACCACCGAAGACGGCGGCGAGTTCCTCCTGCCCCGGTCGCGACGGGCGAACGAACGGCTGCACGCCCTGATCCCCGGGGGCGCGCACACCTACGCCAAGGGCGACGACCAGTACCCCGAGCAGCTGGCCCCGGTCATCAGCCACGGCCGCGGCGCCCATGTGTGGGACGTCGACGGCAACCGCTATGTCGAGTACGGCTCCGGCCTGCGCTCGGTCAGCCTCGGCCATGCCCACCCCCGGGTGAACGAGGCGGTACGGCGGGAGATCGACCGCGGCGGCAACTTCGTGCGGCCGTCCGTCGTGGAGATCCAGGCGGCGGAGCGGTTCCTGGCCACCGTGCCGACCGCCGAGATGGTGAAGTTCGCCAAGAACGGCTCCGATGTCACCACCGCCGCCGTACGGCTGGCCCGGGCCGTCACCGGACGCCCCAGGGTGGCCATCTGCGGCGACCACCCGTTCTTCTCCGTCGACGACTGGTTCATCGGCACCACGCCGATGTCCGCCGGGATCCCGGCGGAGACCGGCGGGCTCACCGTGGCGTTCCCGTACGGTGACCTGGCCGCCACGGAGGAACTCCTCACCCGGTACCCGGACGAGATCGCCTGTCTGATCCTGGAACCCGCCACCCACACCGAGCCCCCGCCCGGATATCTCGCCGGGCTGCGCCGGCTGGCCGACCGCCACGGCTGTCTGCTGGTCTTCGACGAGATGATCACCGGCCTGCGCTGGTCCGAGGCGGGTGCCCAGGGCCTGTACGGAGTCGTCCCCGACCTCTCCACGTTCGGCAAGGCGCTGGGCAACGGGTTCGCCGTCGCCGCGCTGGCCGGACGCCGTGACCTCATGGAGCGGGGCGGACTGCGCCACGGTGGCGACCGGGTCTTCCTGCTCTCCACCACGCACGGCGCGGAGACCCACGCGCTGGCCGCCGCGATGGCCGTACAGACCACCTACACCGAGGAGGGCGTCACCGCGCGGCTGCACGCCCTCGGCGAGCGGCTGGCCGCCGGGGTCCGCTCGGCGGCGGCCAGCATGGGCGTCGGCGACCATGTCGTCGTCCGGGGCCGGGCCAGCAATCTGGTCTATGCCACCCTCGACGAGCACGGGCGCCCGTCCCAGGAGTACCGCACCCTGTTGCTGCGCCAGCTCCTGGCGGGCGGGGTGCTCGCGCCGTCCTTCGTGGTGAGCGCCGCGCTCGATGACGCCGATATCGACCACACCGTCGACACGGTCGCCCAGGCGTGCGCGGTGTACCGCAAGGCGCTGGACGCCGCCGACCCCACTCCCTGGCTGGGCGGACGGCCGGTGAAGCCCGTCTTCCGGCGCCTTGTGTGAGGTCACGTCAGGTGCCTCGGGTGCGGTGGTGTCAGCCGTCGCGCCCGAGGTGACGCCAGTCGTCGCGGCGGCGGCGCCGTCCCCTCCGGGGTGACCTCAGCGGTACCGCTCCCGCAGGGTCCCGGCGGTCCGGTCGACCAGCCACGCGGACACCGGTACCGCCGCCAGCGCCACACACCAGCCGCCGAGGGTGTCGGTCGGGTAGTGCGCGCCCAGCGCCACCTGCGCCCAGCCCATGGCGGCGCCCGCCACCAGCGCCGTGGCGAGTACGAGGGAGACGGCGGCCATCCCGCCGAGGCCGCGGCGCCCGATCGCGAGCAGCGCCACCGTGACGGCGAACGCGGTGAGGAAGCCGGTGTGCCCGCTGGGGTACGAGAGGTGCTCGCCGTGGATGGTGCGTCCCGCCAGGGGTTTGACCATCGTGGTCGTCGCCACGGTCAACCCGGTGGCGACCACGATGAGCACCGCCGCGCGGGGCCACCGCCGCACCAGACAGCCCGTCACGGCGGCCGCGACCAGCGCGGCCGCTCCGGCGGGCTCCCCCAGGAAGTCGATGGCGAGGGCGACCCGCCGCCAGGGCGCCCGCACCCCGTCCACCGACGACTGGATCCACGCGTCCACCGTCCCGGGCCCGCTGTGACCGGCGTACCGGAACCCGAGGACCAGGACCGTCAGCGCGGCGAGGGCCGCGATCAGACCGAGCCACGCGCGCGGTGCCGCAGGCAGTACCGCGGACTTCGGCGGCCCGCCAACCGGACTGTCCGGACTGTCCTGACCGTCCGGCTCGTCCGGTCTGGTCGGTCCGGTCGGTCCCCGGTGGTCCGCCCCGGGGCGGGGACCGTGCTCCCGGGGCGCGAGCCGGTCCGCTCCGGTCATATGACCGAGGGCCATGGAACCCCGGTCGGCATGGCTCTTCGGCTTTGGCCGGCGCGAACTTCCCACCCACGAACCCCCGTCGTGTCCGAACCCGGCCGTGGGGGAGCCGTCGGGCTCCACGGGCCCTGAACGAGCCGGTCCGCCCCCTGACGTCGGCCCAGGGCATCGGAATCGGCCTCTTCCGGCCACCCTAGCCAAGGACCGGGCGCGGTGTACGGCCGTCGGGCGTTCCCCGTCGCCACGACCGTCCGACCCGCCTTCTGGCCACGGTCTTTCCACCCGCTTCCGGCCGCCCTCCGGGCGTGGCCGTCCGCCGTTCTCCTCCGGCCACGGGCTCGGTCAGTGTCTTCGCTGGGGTGGGGGAGGCGGCTGGGGCACCAGGGAGGCCGGTCGCGCTGGCCGACCGGCATGTTCTGCCCCGCACTTTGCCCTTGGCGGCCTTTCCCCGCCGCCCGGCAGTCGGATAGACGTGATGATCCAGGCATCCGTGGCGGTGGTGACGCCGGACCGTGGACGCACGGCACACCGGTCAAGATCCCCCACGGCATACACGGTATTCATGGCATGCACGACACCCACGGCGCCCGTGCCGCCCTCGTCACGGGCCTTACGCACACCTCTACGGGGGATGACGTCCAACGGGAAGGCGCATGGCGATACGTCGAGCGGAGGCGGCGGCCGAACTCCGGCCCACCGCGGCACAACGTGATCATCCAGAAG